>CABTXO010000104.1 GCA_902488725.1 uncultured Bacteroidales bacterium | reverse complement strand
GAGGTATGCGAAATCTTCCGGGTGGAGGGCGATTCCGCAGGCGGTACGGCGAAGCAGGGCCGCGTCCGGCGTACCCAGGCCATCCTGCCCTTGCGCGGCAAGATCCTGAACGTCGAGAAGGCGGCGGGAGACCGGGCCTTCGACAGCGAAGAAATCCGGAACATCTACACCGCCCTCGGCGTGTCCGTGGCCATGGAAGACGAGAACGGCGACAAGCGGATGGACCTGAGCAAGCTGCGCTACCACAAGGTCATCATCATGACGGATGCCGATGTGGACGGTTCGCACATCGCCTGCCTGATCCTGACTTTCTTCTTCCGCTACATGCTCGACCTGCTGAAGAACGGCTACGTGTATCTGGCGACCCCTCCGCTCTATCTGGTGAAGAAGGGCAAGGAGGAGGTGTACTGCTGGACGGAAGAGCAGCGCGCCGAAGCCACCGAACGGCTGGGCCGCGGATCCGAGAAAGGCGTGACGGTGCAGCGCTACAAGGGTCTGGGAGAGATGTCGGACCAGCAGCTCTGGGACACGACCATGGATCCCGCCAGGCGGCGCCTCCGCAAGATCACCATCGAGAACGCCGCCCAGGCCGAACGGACTTTCTCCATGCTGATGGGGGACGACGTCCCGCCGCGCCGGCAGTTCATCGAGGAAAACGCACACTACGCAAACATTGACGCTTAATACTTTACGAATATGATTCAGGACATCTTCGATCGGATTTCGAGAGATTCCGGCGGACCGATCGGTCAGTACTTCGACCAGGGCTACGGCTATTACATGTTCCCGCAGTTGGAAGGCGAGCTGGGACCTCACATGCGGTTCAACGGGGTGGACATGCTCAACTGGAGCCTGAACAACTACCTCGGGCTTGCGAACGATCCGGAGGTCCGCAAAGCCGACGCCGACGCGGCGAAGGAATGGGGGCTGGCCTATCCGATGGGCAGCCGCATGCTCACCGGCCAGACGAAATACCATGTCGAGCTCGAGAAGCGCTTCGCAGCCTTCGAGCGGAAGGAGGACGCCTTCCTGTTCAATTTCGGCTACCAGGGCATCGTGTCCGCCATTGATGCGCTTACGGGCCGTCACGACGTGATCGTGTACGATGCGGAAGCCCATGCCTGCCTGCTGGACGGCATCCGTCTCCACTTGGGTGAAAGCTACAAATTCCGCCACAACGACATCGCGCATTGCGAAAAAATGCTGGCGAAAGCCTGCCAGGTTGCGGAAGAGAACGGCGGCGGCGTCCTGCTGATCACCGAGGGCGTGTTCGGCATGACCGGGGCGCTGGGCATCCTGGACCAGATCGCGGCCCTGAAGAAGAAATATTCCTTCCGCATCTTCGTGGATGACGCCCATGGATTCGGCATCATGGGTGCGCACGGACGCGGCACTTCCGAAGAACTGCACTGCATGGACGAGGTCGACCTCTACATCGGGGCCTTCGCCAAGTCCATGGCCAGCATCGGCGGCTTCATCGCGGGGCCGAAGGACATCATCAAGTACCTGAAGTTCAACATGCGTTCCCAGATGTACGCAAAGGCGCTCCCGATGCCTCTGGTGATCGGGAACATGAAGCGTCTGGAAATCATCGACAGCCCGAAGGGGGACGGACTCCGCAAACGGCTCTTCACCATCACCCGTGCCTTGCAGGACGGCTTCCGGAAGGAAGGGTTCGACATCGGGCCTGCACAGGCCTGCGTGTCGCCTGTCCATGTGAAGGGCGGCATCGGGGAAGCGACCCAGATCGTGAAGGATCTGCGTGAGAACTACAGGATCTTCTGCTCGATGGTCATCTATCCGGTCATTCCGAAAGGCATGATCATCTTCCGCATCATCGCGACGGCGGCGCACACGATGGAGGATGTGGACTACACCCTGAACGCGTTCAAGGAAATCCGCGAAAAGCTGAACAAGGGGTACTATTCCAACGGCGAAATCGCCACCATGACGATCATGAAATAGCCCCGTCCATGCATCCGGACTATTTCAAGGACAAGGTCATCGTGATCACAGGAGCCAGCTCGGGTATCGGGTTGGCTTCTGCCAGATTATTCGGCTCCTTCGGCGCGAAGGTGGTGATGGCCGCCCGCTCCTACGACAAGCTCCTTTCGCTCGCCCCTTCGGTGAGTCCGGATCCGGACAATGTGCGCTGCGTCCGGACCGATGTGTCCGTAGAGGCGGACTGCCGCAACCTGGTCGAGAAAACGGTGGAAACGTTCGGACGGATCGACGTGCTGGTCAACAATGCGGGCATCTCGATGCGCGCCCTGTTCAAGGACCTGGATCTGAAGGTAATCAAGTCCCTGATGGACGTGAATTTCTGGGGGACCGTCTATTGCACCAAGTTCGCCTTGCCCTACCTGCTGGCGTCGCGGGGATCGGTGGTGGGGGTGATCTCCATCGCCGGCTACAGCGCCCTTCCGGCCAGGGCGGGCTATTCCGCTTCCAAGTATGCGATCCGCGGATTTCTGGACACGGTCCGGATCGAGCATCTCAAGGACGGACTCCATGTGATGGTGTTCGCGCCGGGCTACACGGATTCCAATGTCCGGAAAGCCGCGCTCACGGCGGACGGTTCGCAGCAGGGGGAGACCCCGCTGAAGGAAGACAAGTTGATGAGTGCCGAGGCCTGCGCCCGGTACTTGGCGAAAGGACTGTACAAACGCAAGCCCCAGTTGATCTTGACCGGACTCGGAAAGGCCACCGTCTGGGCACACCGCCTCTTCCCCGGTTTCACGGACCGGCTCACCTACGGCTATATCGCCCGGGAAGCCGGCAGCCCGTTCAAATAGGTTACCGACATGAAAATTCCACGTCTTCCGTACCGCATTCTGCGCTTCCTTCCGCTCGTGGGGATGTTCATCGTCCTCACGATGATTTTCCCGCGGAGCGCAAAATTCAGCTATGACTACCGGAAAGGGTCCCCTTGGGATCATGAGACGCTGATCGCTCAGTTCGATTTCCCGCTGCTCAAGACGGACGAGCAGCTGCGGGCCGAACGGAGCGAGAGCAAGTCCATCCGGATTCCGTACTACCGGTATTCGCAAGATGTGGTGAACCAGGCGACCCTGGCTGCGGAGGCAGTGGAACTGGGAAAATATTCCTCCCTCCGTCCGGCCATCCTGTCCGCTTTGAACACCATCTATTCCAACGGGGTGGTTTCCGACGACGGAATCAAGCTGGACAACAAAGTGGACGACCCCTCGAACGAAATCCTGTATATTCACAAAGACAAGCGGGTGTCGAAGCGTCCGGTTTCGGATGTGTACAAGGAGTCGGATGCGCATGCCAAACTGCTGGCTCTGGTTTCCGCAAAGGCCCCGAAGGTGAATGTGGACTCGGTGCTCCGCGCTTCCGGCACCTACGACCTGATCCTTCCGAACCTGTCGTATGACCGGCAGACGACCGACCTGGTCAACATGGAGCACGCGGAGGGCATTTCGCCCACGCAGGGCTTCGTCAGCGCCGGTCAGCTGATTGCGTCGGAAGGGGAGATCGTCACGGCCGAGATCGCCCAGATGCTGGATTCTTACAAAGTTGAATATGAGAACAGCATGGGCTACAGCGGTCCCAGGATCCTGTTCTGGCTCGGGAATGCCCTGATCGCCTTCATGCTCTCGGTGCTGTTCTTCCTGGTCGTGTACTTCTCGAACAAGCGAATCTTCCGGGAGAAGAACCGCTTCTACTACATGATCTTCCTTTTCCTGCTGATGACCGTGGCGACGCTGTTGGTGGAAAAATATTCCCCTCGTTTCCGCTACATGGTCCCTTTCACCTTGACCGCCCTGTACCTGGAGGCGTTCTTCAAGCAGAAGGTGATCATTCCGATCTGCCTGGTCTCGCTGCTGCCCCTGCTGATTTTTTCGAGCAACGGCGTGGTGCTGTTCGTCATGTTCATCGCCGCCAGCCTGGTCGCCGTCTTTTCGTTCAAGTACTTCAACCGGGGCTGGATGCAGTTCATCTCCGCCGGTCTGGTGTTCCTCTGTCTGGTGCTGACCTATTTCGGATTCCGTCTCATCGACATGGTGAACGACAATCCCTATCAGAGCGTTCTCTTCCTGTTCCTCGGGTCGCTGCTCTCCGTGGCAGGCTACCCGCTCATCTTCCTGTTCGAGAAGATGTTCAACTTGGTTTCGAATTCCAGGTTGCGCGAGCTCTGCGACACCAACAATCCGCTCCTGCGGGAGCTGGAGCACGCGGCGCCGGGAACTTTCCAGCATTGCCTGCAGGTTATGAATATGTCCGATGTGGTGGCGCGTTCCATCGATGCGAATGTCCTGCTGGTCCGTGCCGGATCGTTGTACCACGACATCGGGAAGATGAAAAACCCGCTCTGCTTCATTGAAAATGAGAGCATGTCCACCGGCTCCACGCATTTCCACGACGGCCTGACTCCACGTGAAAGTGCCCTCGCGATCACCCGCCACGTCCCCGACGGTCTGGAGATCGCCGCCAAGTACAAACTTCCCGACATCGTCAAGGATTTCATCCTGACCCATCACGGAACCTCGTGCACCAGTTATTTCTACAACAAGTACCTGAATGCCGGGGGCGATCCTGCCGACGTCTCGGCATTTTATTACAAGGGGAAGCGTCCGACGACGAAGGAACAGATCGTGCTGATGGTCTGCGACTCGGTCGAAGCTGCTTCACGTACCCTCAAGGACAACTCGGCGAAGACCTTTTCCGATTTCGTGGAGGACATCGTCGCGCTCAAGATGAAAGCCGGCCAGTTCGACCAGGCGGACATCTCGATCCGGGACCTGAATCGGATCAAGGAGACCCTCAAGGCCTACCTTTCGCAACTGTACCATGAACGGGTCGTCTATCCCAAACGCCAAACAAATAAATTACAATAGCATTATTTATGGAAATCACAAAGAACCAAATCGATGACTTGAACATCGAACTGACCGTCGCCCTGCAGGCCGAAGACTATGCGGAACAGGAGAAGAAAAGGCTTTCCGCCTATCGGAGGAATGCGGACTTGAAAGGCTTCCGCAAGGGGATGGCCCCGATGTCGCTGGTGTCCCGCCTCTACGGCGAACAGGCCCTCTACGAGGTGATCAATGCCCTTGTCTCGGAGCAGCTCGACAAGTTCATCAAAGACAATCAGCTCAACGTGCTGGGGGAACCTCTCCCGAGCGCTTCGCAAAAAGAGCTGGAGTGGAAGAGCGGCAACACGTTTGAATTCAAGTTCGATCTCGGTCTCTCCCCGAAAATGGACTTCGAGGTATCCAAGGACGACAAGGTCCCGTATTACAAGATCGAAGTGACCGACAAGGCAAAGGCGGAGATGAAAGAGAACCTGCTGAAGCAGCAGGGACAGCTGCAGGAAGGCGAGGCAGCCGGAGAAGATGACTATGTGATCGCAGACCTGGTTCAGGGGGAACGGAAAGTGGAGGGCGCCTACATCGCCGTCCGGAACGTGGCCGGTGCCGCCAAGAAGCAGTTCCTGGGCGCTAAAGCGGGCGACAAGTTCAAGATCGACGTGAACAAGGCTTTCGAGAACGAGAACGACCGCTCCAGCTTGCTCAAAGTCAAGAAGGCGGAACTTGCTTCCTTGGAACCGGAATGGGAAGTCACCATCGTGAACGTCAAGGTGTTCGTGCCTGCCGAGGAGAATCAGGAGACCTATGACAAACTCTTCGGGAAGGATGCCGTCAAGACGCCGGAAGAATTCGACAAGCGGATCGTGGAACGGCTGGAATCCAGCTACAAGCAGGAGACCGACTACCGCTTCTCCCGCGATCTGCGGAACTATCTGGTGGAGAAAGCCGCGATTTCCGTTCCCGCCGACTTCCTCAAGCGCTGGCTGTATGAGAACAACCGGGAGAAGTTTACAAAGGAGCAGGTTGACAAGGAATTCGATGCCTTCCTCGAAGATTTCCGCTGGCAGCTGGTCCGGGGCTACCTCATGAAGAAGCTGGACTTGAAGATCGAGGACAGCGACATGCAGGACGCCGCCCGGGCGTATGCCGCCTACCAGTATGCCATGTACGGCATGGGCAACGTGCCCGAGGAACTGCTCAATTCCGCCGCTTCCCAGATGCTCGCCGACGAGCGCCAGTCCCGCAATCTGGAAGAGAACGTGGAGAATGAGAAAGTCATCGCCGCCGTCCGCGAGAAGATTACCCTCCAGAACAAGAAGATCTCCCCGGACAAATTCCAGGAGTTGAAATAATACCATGCGCAACGACGAATTCAAACAATTTGCGACCAAGGGCTGGGGCATCGCTTCGACGACCCTGGAGCGCTACCGGAGCGCTTCTGACGCCTACATCAACCCGACCATCATCGAAGAGCGGAAACTGAATGTCGCCTCGATGGATGTGTTCAGCCGGCTGATGATGGACCGGATCATCTTCCTGG
>CABTXO010000103.1 GCA_902488725.1 uncultured Bacteroidales bacterium | reverse complement strand
TGCTCGCGCCGCGCGCGCCGGGGCCGCGGCGCGTCCGGTCAGCAGTTGGAGAGCTGGAGGCCCACCCCCCCCCGCCAGTCCATCGCAGAGGTGCTGCGCACTGCCGTTGCCTCCGGCGGACATGGCGAAAGCTTGCCCGACCTGCAGCAAATAATTGTCCTGATCGGGCCGGAAGGAGACTTTTCACCGGAAGAAGGCCGGCTGGCCGTCTCACAAGGCTTCATTCCGGTCCACCTCGGAGCCTCCCGCCTGCGCACCGAAACCGCTGCCCTGACCGCCGTCGCCGCCTGCTACCTTGCGGCACAAGGGTGGAACCAAAGTACCACCCTCGTCTAATTTTAGCACTGATAATCAGATAGTTGTAATATCGTTTTCGGAAACTTCAGAAATATTGGCTTTTCCCGGAAGAAAACCCGACCTTTGTGAAAACCTGAATTTAAACAGAAGGGAAAGCCATGGGAAGGAGGAGACAGAAATTCTTCAAGGGTGATATTCAACACGTCTATCACCGTACGATTCATCGCGTCATCATTTTCTATTCATCCTTCGACCTGCTGGTCTATCTGACCCTCTTTTCCGTGAAAGCAAAGTGGTTCGGTGTCATGGTGCTGGGGGTCCATCCGATGCCCGACCATCTGCACAGCGTGGTGGTGCCGGACAATCCCCGACAACTCGCTTCTTTCGAAATCAGTGTCATTTCGACTTTTACGAGGCTGTTCAACGCAGAAATCGGCAGAAAGGGACCTCTGTTCGAAAAACGCTTCGGGCGGTCCGTGAAGCATGGGGACAAGAAGAAGCGGACCTGCCTTGCCTACAACTACAACAATGCTGTCGAGAAGAAACTGGTGCCCCGATGCGAAGATTTCCGCTGGAACCTGCTTTCCTATGCGCGGACGCCGAACCCCTATTCAGAAAAGATTGTCCGCTCGAAGGCATCCGCACGGCTGTTGCTCGCCTTGGACGAAGTGACGCGCCACCATGCCGACGGGGAATACCTCGGGTACGGAATCTTGAAAAGGTTGTTTGCGGGATTGTCACAGAAGGAGCGGAACCAGTTGACCGACCATATTCTTTACACCTACTCTCCCATCGACTATCCTGCGCTCATCGCCTTCTACGGCTCCTACCGGAACATGATCGGCAACTTCAACAGCAATACCGGGGATGAGTACGAAATCCGCGAAGACTATTCTGTCGAACCGGATACGGCATATTCAGAAATAAGCAGAGCTTTGTTCAAGGAAGGGATATGCCACGTCAAGGAAGTCATCGTGTACCCGGACGAGCAAAAACGAGCACTGTTCGAGCGGCTCAGGCAGACCACCCGCGCATCGGCCAGGCAAATCCGGAAATATCTCCACTATTTTGAGGAGAAAAAGGATCCGTTCTTGTAATCTTTTGACGGTCAGCATATTCATTCTACAAGGGTGGCACCAAAGTACCACCCTTGTACAGAAAGGCGCCGGTGCGGGGCTCAGGCGCGAATGATCTGAACCGCCCCGTCCAGGCCGATCTTGATGATCTGGGAGGCCAGTCCTGTGGCACCGGATTCGAGGGCGGGATCTACGACGTAGTCGACCGCGGAACGGATGGCTTCCGGAATATCGGCGTATGTCTTCGGGGTCGGTTCACCGGAGAGGTTGGCGGACGTAGAGACGATCGGGCGCCCCAGCTTGAAGATCAGCCGGCGGCAGAACTCCATCATCGGAATCCGGATTCCCACCGTCCCGTCCGCGGCGACTGCGTTCCAGGCCAGATGGTACCGGTCCGCCTTCGGAACTTCGGCGGCGGGGTCCTCCGGACGCGGATGGGTGATCGCGTCCGGATAGATCAACGTCATGGGCCGGTCGTTCACCTCCACGAGTTCGATGGCCATCTGCGGGATGACCTTGATGTACTTGGCGATCATGTCCATGTCGGAAGCCAGCAGCACCAGGGATTTGCTGTCGGACCGATGCTTGATCGCATAGATTTTCGCCACGGCGGCCGGATCGGTGGCGTCGCAGCCGAGTCCCCACACCGTGTCGGTCGGGTACAGGATGGTACCCCCGTCCCGCAGGACGGACAGGGTCTCGGAAAGAATTTCATTCAGCGGTTTCTTCATATTCAGGAATATGGCAAGATGCTAGCGTACATTGATTTCAGCCACAACCGGGTAGTGGTCGGAAAATTTCTTGCGGACCACCCGGCTGGACACGGCGCCGAAGCGCGAAGGATACAGGATGTAGTCGATGCGGATGAGCGGCCAGAGCATGGAATAGGTTGCGCCGAAGCCTTTGCCGGCTTCGACGAAGCTGTCGCTCCGGTTCTTCCGCAACCGGTGGTAGGTGTAGGACATCGGGGTGTCGTTGAAGTCCCCGGCGACCAGGGTCTCGATCGGACAGGCCTCGATGTCTTTCATGACCAGGTCCACCTGCTGCGGCCTGCGGGCGATCGAGCGCTTGAACTTGTACTCCGTTTCCCGGACGATCGTGCTGTCCCGGCCCAGCGAGCGGGCCAGATGCGGCAGAGAGATGTTGTAGCTCTCGAAATGGCAGTTGTAGATCCGCAGCCGGGAGGCATGGATCCGGATGTCGGTGTAGATGGCCTGGTTGCCGCTCTTCTCGAAATCGAAGTGCCCCTTCCCGACGATCGGGAAACGGCTCAGGGTCACGTTCCCGTGGCTTCCGCCGGAGGGGGGATACATGTAGTAGCCGGCATCATATTCCGGGAACACCCGCTCCATCAAGGACGCGATGTCATATTCCTTGAAGAAGAAGGCTTCCTGCAGACACACGATGTCCGGATCGGCCGCACGCAGGAACTGCACGACGGAATCAATGGTCGCGCGGAGGGCTTCCGGACCGCCGGGGCTGTAGGTCCGGCCCTGGCAGAAGTTGCCGACATTGTACGTGACGATCTTCACGCAGTCCTCCGACTTTTCTTCCCCGCCCGACGAGAACTGATGGTAGCGTCCCAGGAAGAGCAGCGACGGCAGCAAGGCCAGCAGCGGGATCCACAGCGAACCGGACCGTCGCAGCAGGGCCCAGAGCAGCAGGAAGAGATTCAGCAGGAAGAAGGGAATGAACAGCAGGCCGAACAGGCTCATGAACCAGACGGGCGTCGGATTCACGATGTTCGCCAGATAGCTCAGCAACAGCAATGCGGCCGCTGCCAGCATGACCGCCCAGGAAGTGACCCCCACCAGCAGGCTGCCCTTTTTCCGCTTCTTTTCCATGTTCCGTCTCATTGGCAATCCCCGCAATCAATACCGGTACAGTTGACCCGTCTTCTTCCAGAACAGAATCAGCAGGAAGCCGAACAGCGCCCCGCCCAGATGTGCGAAATGCGCGATCCCGTCCAGCGTCCCGGTAACGCCGGTGAACAGCTCGATGCCGATGAAAATCAGCACCCACCATTTCGCCTTCATCGGGATCGGCGGGAAGATCAGGGTCAGCACGGAATCCGGGTACAGCATCGCATAGCCGATCAAAACCCCGTAGATCGCCCCGGAAGCACCGAGAGTCGGGGTGCGCAGCAAGTCGGTGTAGTGCGCCATCGCCGCAGAATCCCCGGCGCTGACGGCCGCCAGATACTGCTGCGCCTGCACGAACTCCACGCCGGTGTGGATCAAGGCCGCGCCCAGCCCGGTGACGAAGTAGAACAACAGGAACCGCTTCGTCCCGATGGTGCGTTCGAGCACCGATCCGAAGATGAAGAGGGTGTACATGTTGAAGAATATGTGCCAGAAGCCGCCGTGCATGAACATGTGCGTCACGGGCTGCCACCACCGGAAGAAATGGGAGGCCGGGTAGAAGAGGGCGAAGGTCGCCGTCATGAAGTCCTGCTTGAACAGCGTCGCCGCAAACAGGATCACATTGATGAGGAGGAGGTTCCGGGTGACAGGGGGGATGGAGTTCCACCAGCTGTTCTGATTGTCATAGCCGTAGTATTGCGCCATATCGTTCGTTTCAGAAAAGTTTATCCACCTGATCGAGGTTCAGGAGGGTCAGGATCTTGCGGCCGCCGGCCGTGATCTCGGAATTGTCGCAGGAAAGCAGGGCGTCCAGCAGGTGCTGCGCCTCCTGCGGGGACGTGACGGGTGCCTCGTTGACGGAACCCAGCATGGCGAACTTCTCCGCCATGGAAGACTCCATCCGCCCGGGGAGCGATGCGCTGTCGTCGGAAAGGATGAGGAGCAGGTCCGCCACCATCGTCCGGACTTTGCCTTCCTCGCTGGAATATCCCTCCGGCACCCCGTTGACGACCAGGGTGTCATTGCCGAAGGGGGTGATGTCGAAGCCCAGGGAAGCGAGCAGTTCCGCATGTTCGTCAAAGACCGTCCGGTTCTCGACCCCGACCTGCACCTTCACGGGGAACATGTTCACCTGTGTGACATGGTCGTTGCGCACCAGGGCGGCGAGCGCACGGTCGTAGAGGATTCGTTCGCGGGCCCGGCGGATGTTCACGACCATGAGGCCCGTCCGTACCGGCGTCAGAATGTACTTTCCGCCGACCAGGAGCACCTGCGATGCCGGCAGCACCTTGTCTTCGAAGAGTTTCCCGTAATCCGGGCGCCTGTCGACCATGCCGGAATATCCCGGGCTGCCGCCCGTCTTCGCGGGCGCACCCTCCCCGCCAAAATCGAACGGCGGCTGCGCAGGGACGGAGGCGAAAGGATTGTAGTCCGGATCGATCGGCACCTGCGGGGCCGCATCCGGCTTGTAGGCACCGAAATGGCTGCCGAGGACCGGCAGGTCCTTGGCTTCCGGATTGTTGAAATCGATGCCCCCGGCGAAAGCGTTTTTTCCGAGGGTCTCCTTGATGCTCGCATAGACCAGCTGGAACATGAAGGAATCGTCTTCGAACTTCACTTCGGACTTCGTCGGGCTGATGTTCACATCGATGGAGCGGGGAGAGACCTCCAGGTAGAGAAAATAGGAGGGGGTGACCCCTTCCGGAATATACCCTTCGTACGCCTTCATCACCGCCTTGTGCAGGTACGGGCTCCGGAAATAGCGTCCGTTGACGAAAAAGAACTGGTTGCCGAGGGTCTTCTTCGCGGTGTCGGGACGGCCGACGAAACCCGAAAGACGGGCGACCGACGTTTCCGCCCGGATGTCCACCACATCCCCGGCGACGGCAGACCCGAGCAAGTCCAGAATTCTGAATTTCAAGGATTTGGCCGGCCTCAGCACAGAGATGTCCCGGCCATTGTGGGTCAGGCTGAAGCCGACGGACGGACGGGTGAGCGCGACTTTCGTGAATTCTTCCACGACATGCCGGAACTCCACGTTGTCCGACTTCAGGAATTTCCGTCGCGCGGGCACGTTGTAGAACAGGTTGCGGACCGCGACGTTGGTGCCCTTCGGCGTAGCGGCCTCGTCGGTCGTGCGGTGCTCGGATGCGGCATATTCCACCCTGCACCCGGTTTCAGCCTCCTGTGTGCGGGTCTTCAGCGTCACCTCGGCGACCGCCGCGATGGACGCCAGGGCCTCGCCGCGGAAGCCGAAGGTCAGGATTTCGTTGAGATCTTCCGCCGTCGCGATCTTCGACGTGGCGTGGCGCTCGAAGCAGAGCACCGCATCGTCGGGGTTCATGCCCGTCCCGTCGTCGATCACCTGGATGAGGGTCCTGCCGGAGTCCGTGACCACGACCGTCACCTGGGTGGCGCCGGCATCGACGGAATTCTCCATCAACTCCTTCACCACCGATGCGGGCCGTTGCACGACCTCGCCGGCCGCGATCATGTTCGCGATGTTGCCGGGCAGGATTCGCAGCTCCATTACAGCAGGGAATAGAATTTCACGAGATAGATCAGGACGATGGAAAAGAGGATCAGCCCGATCAGGCCGATGATCCGCTGTGCCGTCGTCCCGCCCTTGCGGCGTGCGTAGTTGCCGTTCCGCAGGGAACCTTTGATGTAGGATCCCGGAATATAGTTCCCGTCCTTGTCCCGGCTTTCCTTTTCCCAAGTGCCATCCACCCGGCCGAACGTCTTGCGGAGCTCCTCTTCCTGCTCGTCGTAATAGATCGGCTTGTGGTGGAAGGTCCTGTGATCCTGTTCTCCAGGAAAATTAAAAAATCCCATAGTCCGTCCTTTGATACCACAACTTACAAAAATAATCAAATTATGACAATTGCTCAAAAATTCTCCGGATCGAGGCACCGACCGACGATTTCGAAAAAAAACGGAAAAAACAATCAAAATATTTGCCATCTTGGAAAAAGTGGTTATCTTTGCAGCCCGTTTCATCAGGAACGAGATCCTTGACAATATTGAAGGAATTGTACAAGCAAGTACCGAGAAATTGTAAACGAGAGCGTTGATTTCTTATCGAAACGAAGGATGCCGGGAGAGAAGGCTTTGAGGAATAAGATTTTTATACCAAGAAGAGTTTGATCCTGGCTCA
>CABTXO010000102.1 GCA_902488725.1 uncultured Bacteroidales bacterium | reverse complement strand
GTCGGGAAGAACGGGATGTACATTCTCACGGGCTCGCAGAATTTTCAGTTGCTGACGTCTGTAGACCAATCCCTCGCAGGCCGTGTTGCAATTCTGACGTTGCTGCCCTTTTCCCATGCGGAAATGAGTGACGGAGGAATCTTGCCTTCAACCGTTGACGAGGAAATCTTCTGCGGAGGTTATCCTCGTCTCTATGACAACCAGCTGTCACCTGACGACTTCTATCCCAGTTACATAGACACATATGTTGAAAGGGATGTGCGCACTGTCAAGGATATCGGCAATCTTTCGGGCTTCACACGACTGATAAAACTTTGCGCCGGACGAATCGGCCAACTGCTCAATATGTCTTCGCTCGCAACGGAATGTGGTGTATCTATCCCGACAATCAATTCATGGCTATCGGTACTGCAGTCCAGTTACATTATCTATCTGTTGCAGCCAGATCACAGAAACTTCTCAAAAAGGCTGGTCAAGACTCCGAAGCTGTACTTCTATGACACCGGGATTGCGTGTTCCCTCCTCGAAATCAAGTGCGGGGCTCAGATTTCGACACACTATCTACGCGGAGGCTTGTTTGAAAATCTGGTAATCAATGAGTTCATGAAACGGAGTCTCAATGTCGGCATCCATCCGTCTTTCTCGTTTTGGAGAGACTCCAACGGCAACGAGGTGGACCTGCTCATGAACGAAGGCAATCATGTAGAAGCAGTCGAAATCAAGTCGGGTCATACCTACAATACGGATTTCTTCAAGAATCTGAAGTATTGGGGAAACCTGTCCGCCGAAGACATTGCCCACAGGAGAGTGGTCTACGGCGGATCAATCAAAAGAACGACATCCGAAGGGGACCTTGTTCCCTGGAGTACATTATAACTTCTGGATGACGGATGACGGATTAGCCGATTTCTTTGGCGGTTCCGGGAGAATTTCGTACTATTATGAAAATTATCCGGCACCATGGAGATCGAGCCGATTGCCTGTTACCGGGGACCGCTCCCGGACAAATTCGGAATTCCGCGCCAGGCAGGCCTGGTGCCGGAACTGCGGGGGCGCATCGTGTTCGAGTCCCGCTACCGCTCGATAGAGGCTGTGCGCGGTCTGGAAGGCTTCGACTACCTCTGGCTCATCTGGGGCTTTTCAGCCGCACACCGGCGCGGTCCGGATGCCCGCTCCTCCTGCTCCGAATCTTCTTCCTTTGCCCAAGGCTCTGCCCCCTCTCCCCTATCAGACTTTCCTCCTGCCCCAGCCGACAAGACCGCTTTCCGGGCGACAGTGCGGCCGCCCCGTCTGGGCGGCAACGAACGGATCGGCGTCTTCGCCTCCCGCTCCCCTTTCCGGCCGAACGGTCTGGGCCTTTCCTCCGTGCGAATCGAATCGGTGGAATTGGACGACGGGCCGGTCATCCATGTGCTGGGCGCCGACCTGATGGACGGCACCTCGATCTACGACATCAAGCCCTATGTCCCCTACACCGACAGCCATCCCGAGGCGCGCGCTGGATTTGTGGATAGCCACCCATGGGAGCGGCTGGAGGTCGTGTTCCCGGATGAACTGAAAGCCCGCTTTGCAGCCTTGCTGACAGCCGTCGGTCGGGACGAAGCGGCCATCCGGAGCGACCTGCCGGTGCTCGAAGAACTCCTTGCCCAGGATCCCCGCCCCTCCTACCGACGGCAGACGGCGAATTCGACATCTCTGAATAATGATCCGGAGCTCATTCAAGCCTTCCGGCGATTTGCGGAAGCCGCCGACGGTGTTGAGAATCCCTTGCCACCCCTTAACACGTCTGCTGCTGCATCCCTGCACATTCGCGACGAACGGCTGTACGGCATGACCTTCAACGGCCTCCAGATCCGCTTCACCGTCACAGACCGCACCCTCACCGTTCGCGACATCCAGCCCGCCTGATGCCGCTCCGTTTCGCTGCGTGACAGCAACAGCTTGTTTTTCATGAATATCCTACTTTTCACCCCGGCCGGAAGGGCTGGGGTGAAAACAATGATTAAATTGAATATTAATAAGTTACGGTCACGGTCACAAATTTCAATGTAAAGTTTATTTGGATAAATGTCAAATATACTTTACATTTGCAAAAACATTCGCAACATGGAAAAGAAATCCTACCTCCTTCCCCACGGATTCCAGACATTGGGCTGGTGTCTGTTCGGCTCCTTGTTCCTTCTCCTGCCATTGGAATTGCTCGTCTGGAACAAATGGCAGCTGATTCCGCAGACCTACAGTCAGCACGGCACCTCCCTCCTCTACTTCATCGCCTTCGCCTCCGCCTTCTTCGTGGGCTTCTCCCGGGAAAAGCAGGAGGACGAATTCATCGCCACGCTGCGAAGCAAATCCGTCATGCTCACCGCCTGCGTGATGTTCCTGCTGATGATTCTCTACGGTCTCTGCTATGCCGTCTGGAGCAGCGTGCATCCTGCACCGGGTGCCTTCTGGCGCTATTTCTTCAACGTGTGGCAGCTGACGGGAAACATACTCTTTGCGTTCATGCTATACGTGGCGATATTCAGAATCAACTATTGGCACTACAAATGGGAGAGCAGGAAAGATGAAGAATAGCATCCGGGTCGAGCGCGCGGTCAAGCGGATCTCGCAACAGGAGCTGGCGGACGCGATCGGCGTCACCCGCCAGACCATCTACGCCATCGAAAACGACAAGTTCATCCCTTCCACTGAACTCGCTCTGAAACTCAGCGCCTATTTCGGAAAGACCGTCAACGAACTTTTCCAGCTGTAGAGCCGGGAAAGGGCCCGCAATCGGCACTTTGATGACATCCAGCATTGCCGCCGTGATTCGTAGCGGGCTCATATTCAATCGACAACAACTTTGCCCTAGGGTGATTTTACCCTAGGGCAACTCGTTAAGAGCCTCATCTACAGACACTTCCCGATCAAAACCGGAATGCTGCCGGCGCTATTTCTCCATGAAGAGCTGGGAGTCGACGTACTTGAGGGCCTGGAGGACGTAGTCGTAGCCGGTAGTGCCGGGCTTGCCGAGGGCGTGGTACTGCTCGTACCAGGTCTTGGCGTTCTTCCAGTCTTTCAGCCGTTCGAAGCAGTAGCCGAGGCTGGAAAGGCACGAAATCGCAGACGGATTCGCCGCCCAGGCCGCCTTGTAGTGCGGAATCGCAGCTGCGAAGTCCTCCTCCAGGTGATAAGCATAGGCGTACTGGTACTGAATATTGTACAGTTTAGACGGGTCGGGCTCCAGCATCTGCAGCGCCCGGTCGAACAGGCGCTTGGCGCCGGGATGCACCTGCCCGGGCCGATGCTTGGTGCGGGAGAGCGCCCGGGCGTAGTTCAGCACCAGATTCACGTCCGAAGAATCGAGGGCGTAGGCCGCCTCGAACTGTTCGGCCGCCAGCGTCGGAGCAGAATTTTCAAGATAGTCCAGCCCGAGGTAGTAGTGCGTGGCGTAGGAACTGTCCCCCGCCGCCAGCAGCGCCTCGAATGTCCGGATGGAGGCGGCATATTCCTTCAGCAGGCTTTCCGCCAGGCCGCGGGTCTGGAGGACGGGCAGAGCCTTTTCGGGGCTGACGTCGCAGGTGAACGTGACGCTGTCCCGCAGTTCCGGCGTGATGCGCGCGCCGCGGAAAATCGCAGCCGGACCGTGCATTTGGAAGTGGACGGTGTCCAGGTAGTCCTTGCACAAGGAAACGACCGCAGAATAGGACTTCCGTTCCAGCAGGAGGCTCGCCAGGTTGCTCACCGCGGGCTCATGCGCGGGATTGAGCGCCAGCGCTTTCCGGTAATAGGTCTGTGCGGAGTCCCGTTGCTGCAGCAGGTTGAAGGCGTTCCCGACCAGCACCAGCAGGGCGGGACTGCCCGCCGATGCGAGGGCGGACTTCCCTGCTGCAACGGCGTCGGCATATTCCCCGAGCTTGAAGCGGACTTGGGCTTCCCGGATGCGGTAGAAGGGGTCCGCCGGATGGAAGGAGGACAGCAGCCGATAGGCCGTAGCGGCGTCGCGCAGATTCCCCGCCTGGAAATGCACGTCGGCGAGCTTGGACAGCGTCTCCACATCGCCGGAATCGGCCTCCAGCACCGCTGCAAGCCGGGAGGCGGCCGCGTCGTACTGCATCAGCCGCGTCAGCGAATCCGCCTGCGCGAGCGCCCGCGCCCGGTCCGGCCGCACAGCCACGACCTGCGCCTGGATAGCAAGGGCGAGAAAGAAAAGCAAACCAACGAAGAAGAACTTTTTCATATGCAGAAATATCAACCAATCACGCGTCAGCGGCGCTTCCGGAACAGGAATATGCCGCCCGGAACGAGGATAAGTCCCCCGAGCAGAATCCAAGGCCAGGGGCGGGGACAGGAAGCGGCGTCGCGCGCATCGACCGCGGCGAAGGGATCGGGCCCCAGATACTGTCCGGCCGCGATCAATGCCTGCGCCTTGGCCAGTACCGGGTCGGGAATCTCGGCATAATATTCATCGGCCGAGAGCGGCACTTCGTAGTCCGGCAGGAGGCCGCGGCCCATCGGAGTCCGATCCGTGACCGTCTCGTCGAACCAGCACTGGACCAGCGGCACGCGCACCTGGATCCGCGAATGCGGCAGAATCATGTCCGCAAACTTCAGTGCCGTCATGTAATGGTAGGCGGTCCCCGTCTCGCGACCGACAGTCACGGCCCGGTGGTTGCGCACCAGAATCGACGGCAGCAGAGAGGCCGCGGAAAAAGAGCCCTCATTGGTCAGAAAATACAGCTTCCCGCCGAAATGGAAGGCCGAATCCGGCCGGAAAACCTGCACGGAATCATAGCCCGCGTAGAAGCCCTCCTTCCCCTGCACGGGCACATATTCCTTGAACAGTTCCATGTCGGCGGAATAGTTGTTGGAATGCGCCAGGGCCGGATAAGTCGTGTTGCTGAGGACTTTGGAATAGGACTTCAGCGGCACGGAAGGGCCATCCAGGAACCAGCCCGCGATGCGGCTGACCGCCTCGGAGTCCCCGCCGGGATTGTCCCGGACGTCGAAAATCAGCTGCGCAGCATCCCGGTGTGCCGCCAGCGAATCCCGGATGGCATCGAGCTGCGTCTGGAACAGCGAGAAAGTGTTGAGCGTCAGGTAGGCCGTGGAATCATCCAGCATCCGGAAGCGCCAGGGATTGCCGTAATGCTCGGTCATCCGCTGCACGAAGGCCTTGGAATAGGTCGGGGTCATCCTGTTGAACTGCCGGAGCGGCACCCATTTGTCTTCCAGCGTCTCTCCGTCCGCGAAGACGATCCGGGTGGTCCGGGGACGGAACACATCGTTGAAGTAGAAGTAGTTCCAGGCTTGGAGCAATTTCAAGTCCACCGCGGAACGGTTGTCCAGGTCATATTCCTTGATGTACGCCCGCCGGACGGTCGCCACTAGACTGTCCGCCGGAACCCCGTCGATGGAAAGGATCTGTTTGCCGAAATATCGTTCAAATCCTGTTTCCGTCGCCCGGACCCGCAGCACGCTGTCCACCACGCCGGGGAAGATGTGCGGGACATATTGGGACATCGGGCCGACTTTGTCGTTGACGGACAGCACGGCCAGGTGCGAATCGTGCACCAGGGCGGTGCTCCGCAGGACCAGGTTGAAGAAATCGCTGTAGGAAATCCCGCGGGCGAAGGCCCCCTTCGCGCCGCTTTCGAACGCTGCAAGTTGCTCCGGCTTCACCACCGCTTCCAGTGTAGGATAGAGCTGCCGGTAGGACTCCAGCAGGATGTCCAGGTCTTCCCCTGCCTGAACCGCCGTCAAGGAATCCGGCAGAACGATTTCTTCCGGGGCCTTGAAGGTGGTCGGCAGCCCGAAGGGGCTCATCGGATCCGCGACCGTGCCTTTGGGAGAAGACACGCCGAGCAGGATATGCGGTTCCGCGATCGCTTTGTACGCATAGGCCACCGTTCCGAGCAGATCTCCTTTCCGGAGGGTCATCCCCGTCTTCATCGGCACGGAACCCCGGAGCCCCTCGAAATGGATCTTCCGGCCGTCGGAGAGCCGGATGCTGACAGAACCGTTCACATATTCCGGCGACACCCGCAGATTCCCCTGCCGAAGCACCTCCGCACGCATGGCGTCGAAATTGTCCGCTCCGCTTCCGAAATAATCGGAATTCGTAAGACTGTTCAACGCAGTGATGCCGAAACTGATGAGGGTCCCGTCTTCCGGGGCGCGGACCTCCGTCCCCAGCAGTGCGCCGAGGACGAGGTTCCCGAAATTCAGCTCGGTACCGATGTACTGCTGCGGCTTGAAAAGGATGCCCTCGCCTGCCGCCCGGCCGGCCAGCGGCCATTGCCAGGAAGTTTGCCGTGAATGGGCCGGCGCGGCAAGGGCGAGCCCCAGCGCCAAGAATATTCCTGCAATTGTCTTCATATCAGGTGGTTTCTGGGACAAGGGTGGCACCGAAGTACCACCCTTGTC
>CABTXO010000101.1 GCA_902488725.1 uncultured Bacteroidales bacterium | reverse complement strand
GGTAGACACGAGGGACTTAATCAAGATTTGAGTGCGCTCTCTGAAAAGAGGGCAGTAGAATGTCGTAAATTCAAGGAAACCGGATCAGGCGAGGCTGACGGCAATCTTGAGCCAAGCTGCCCGAAAGGCAGAAGGTGCAGAGACTAGACACGACACACCTAACGAGGCAAGACCTCCATGGTGAAGGAATAGTCCAGACCACAAACAGTGATGGTGGCGTAAGCCATGGTGGCAAGAAAATCCCTTGGGCAGGAATGCCTGTACGAGTTCGAGTCTCGTCCGGAGCACTTTTCTTACAAATCGGCGCCAATAATTGCGTTTGGGTTATTCGTTTATTTGAATTACCTTTGTCGTACCATTAAATTATAACACGATGAGCGAAATGAATTTCAGAGTTGAATCCGATTTGCTCGGGGAACTGCAGGTCCCCGCGGAAGCGTACTACGGCGTCCAGACCCAGCGGGCGCTGAACAACTACAAGATATCCAACACCCGGATGTGCGACTATCCCGAATATGTCGTTGCGATGGCGTACATCAAGCTGGCCGCCGCACAGACCAACAAGGAACTCGGCGTGCTGGATGCCGCCATCGCCGTTGCCATCGTCGCGGCCTGCCGCGAAATCATCTCCGGCAAGCTCCACGAAAACTTCCCGGTGGACATGATGCAGGGCGGCGCCGGCACCTCCGTCAACATGAACGCGAACGAGGTCATTGCCAACCGCGCCCTTGAACTGCTCGGTCACAAGAAGGGTGAATATCAGTTCTGTTCGCCGAATGATCATGTGAACTGTGCCCAGTCCACCAACGACGCCTATCCGTCCGCCTTCCGCTACGCCTTCATCCGGATGAACAGAAATCTCGTGAAGGCACTGGAAGCCCTCATTGCCTCCTTCCGTGCGAAGGGCCTGGAATTCCAGGATGTCGTGAAGATGGGCCGCACCCAGCTGCAGGATGCCGTTCCGATGACCTCCGGTCAGGAATTCAACGCTTTCGCGACCAACCTCGAAGAGGAAATCGCCAACATCGACCGCAACGTGAAGCTGCTGCACGAAATCAACATGGGCGGCACCGCCATCGGTACCGGCCTGAACGCCAAGCCGGGCTTCGATGTGCTTTGCGCGAAGATTCTGTCCGAAGAGACCGGCGAGACCTTCATCGCAGCCCCCGACCTCGTGGAAGCGACCCCAGACACGGGTGCTTACGTGAGTTATTCCGGCGCTCTCAAACGTCTGGCCGTGAAGCTTTCCAAGATCTGCAACGACCTGCGCCTCCTGGCCTCCGGTCCCCGTTGCGGCCTGAAAGAAATCAACCTGCCGCCCAAGGCTCCGGGATCTTCCATCATGCCCGGCAAGGTGAACCCGGTGATTCCCGAAGTGACCAACCAGGTCTGCTACAAAGTTATCGGCAACGACATGACCGTGTCTTTCGCCGCCGAGGCCGGCCAGCTGCAGCTGAACGTGATGGAGCCCGTGATCACCGAATCCATCATGGAAAGCATGACCTGGCTTACCAATGCCATGAACACCCTGCGCATGGAATGCGTGGACGGCATCACCGTCAACAAGGAACGCTGCCGCGAGATGGTGCGGAACAGCATCGGCATCGTGACGGCCCTCAACCCGATCATCGGCTACAAGGCCAGCACCAAGGTGGCCAAGGAAGCCCTTGAGACCAACCGTTCCGTCTACGACATCGCCCTGGAAAAGAATCTCATGTCCAAGGAACAGCTTGAAGAGGCCCTCGACCCCCGGAACATGATCCAGTCGCGGTAGCGGCCGAAGCTATTTAACCAAAAAGGCCGGCGGGAAACCCGTCGGCCTTTCGCATATTCAGAAAAGCCCTTACTTGCAGGCAGGCTTTCCGGCTTCTTTCTTGGCGGCCAGGCGCTTCTGGTTCCAGATCGTGGCATCGTACATCACGGGGGTGCCGATCATGATGGAAGCGTAAGTTCCGATGCAGATACCGAGGATGAGGGCGACGGACAGACCGCGGATGGACTCGCCGCCGAAGATGGCGATTGCGAGCATCGTGACGAGGGTGGACACGGAGGTGTTCACGGTACGGGTCAGGGTCGCATTCAGGGCCAGGTTCGTGTTGGTCTTGATGTCCGTGTTCGGATGCAGGGTCCTGTATTCACGAATACGGTCGAAGATCACCACGTTGTCGTTGATGGCGTAACCGATGATGGTCAAGATGGCCGCGATGAAGGTCTGGTCCACGTCCAGGTTGAACGGCAGGATGCCGGAGAACAGGGAGAAGAAGCCGATCACGATGATGGCCGTGTGTGCCAGGGACACGACACCGCCCAGACCCCAGGTCCAGCCCTTGAACCGGGCCGCGATGTAGGCGAAGATCACCAGCAGGGCCAGGATGACGGCGATGATGGCGTCCCGCTTCATGTCGTTCGCGATGGTCGGACCGACCTTGTCGGACGAGATGATACCGTTCGGGTTGTCAAGCGTGGAGGTGAAGTCGGCCAGTTGCATGTTCTGCTCCGTGAAGAAGGGCTTCAACGCATGGAAGAGCTTGGCCTCGACCTCGGCATCGACATCCGTGGATTCCTGGTCGTTCTTGTACTGGGTCGTGATCTTCATCTGGCTTTCGCCGCCGAACTGTTTCACTTCCACGGCGCCGTCAAATTCGGCCGTCGCCGCAGCACGGACGGATTCCGCCGTCACAGGCTGGTCGAAGCGCACCACATAGGTACGGCCGCCAGTGAAGTCCACGCCGTAGGTGAATCCCTTGGTGAAGATGGACACGATGGAGATCAGAATCACGATGCCGGAGATGATGTAGGACCACTTCCGGATCCCCAGGAAGTCCACATGCGTGTTCTTCAGGAAATTCTTGGTGAGGCTGTTCTCGAAGGCGATGTTCCTGCCTTTCTGGATGCGGTCGTCAAAGATCATCCGGGTGATGAAGATGGACGTCAGCACGGAAGTGATGATACCGATGATCAACGTGGTGGCGAAGCCCTGGACGGGGCCGGAACCGAAGATGAACAGCACGATACCCGTCAGCAGGGTGGTCACCTGGCCGTCGATGATGGCCGAGTAGGCGTTGGAATATCCGTCCGCGACCGCCTTGCTCAAGCCCTTTCCGGCCGCAAGCTCCTCCTTGATGCGCTCGTAGATGATCACGTTCGCGTCCACGGCCATACCCATGGTCAAGACGAGACCCGCGATACCCGGCAAGGTCAGCACCGCGCCGAAGGAGACCAGCGTTCCGAAGAGCAGCAGCACGTTGCACAGCAGCGCGACGTCGGCGGCCACACCGGCTCCCTGGTAGAAAAACACCATGTAGATGAGCACCAGCAGGAAGGCGATGAGGAAGGAGATCATGCCCGCGCGGATGGACCGCGACCCCAGGGACGGTCCGACGACCTGCTCCTGGATGATGGTGGCGGGAGCGGGCAGCTTGCCGGAACGGAGCACGTTCTCCAAGTCCGTCGCCTCCTCCACGGAGAAGTTGCCCGTGATGGAAGAGTTGCCGCCCGTGATCGCCTGGTTGACGTTCGGGTAGGAATATACCATGCCGTCGAGCACGATGGCGATCTGACGGTTGATGTTGTCGGAGGTCATGCGGGCCCAGATGTTGGCGCCCTCGGCATTCATGGACATGGACACGGACGGCTCGCCGTTCGTGCCTTTCTCATATGTCACGCGCGCGTCCGTGACGGCGGCACCGTCCAGTTTGGCCTTCCCGTCGCGGGAAGTGGACTTGATGGCAATGAGTTCGTAGACATTGTCCCCCTGCACATATTCAGAAGGATGTACGGACCACATCGGCTTGAACTCCGCCGGGAAAATCTCGGCGACCTGCGGCATGGCCAGGTACCGGTTGACCCGTGCCGTGTCGATGGCGTTGGAGAAACCGATGCAGGCGCTTCCGTTCATGTTCGAAGGGCTCAGGACGGCGTAGAGGGGATTCTGCTTGCGGTAGGCCTCGACTTCGGCCGAGTTGGCCTGGTTCTGGGCGAGTTCCGCGTTCAGCAGGGAGTCGGCCAGGTTGCCGGCGTTGTCCGTGGCAGTTGCCTCGGCGGCGGGCTGCTGGAGGGTGGAATCTTCGGTGGCAAGGATTTCAGCCAATTTGGTGTTGGCCTGGGCCAGGTAGCCGGAGAGTTCGGAAAAGTTGAAGGTCTCCCAGAATTCGAGGGAAGCGGTGCCCTGGAGCAGTTTGCGCACACGTTCAGGCTCCTTCACGCCCGGCAGTTCGATAAGGATGCGTCCAGTGTTGCCGAGTTTCTGGATGGAGGGCTGGGTTACCCCGAAACGGTCGATACGGCTCCGCAGCACGTTAAAAGAGTTGGCCACGGCACTTTCGGCCTCGGAACGGATCACCCGGATGACTTCATCGTCCGTGGATTCCGGCTTGATCCGGTCGCGCATCTCGTAGGTCCCGAAGATCTGGGCTAGACGCTGCCCCTTGCCGCCCTCTCCCCAAGCCTGCGAAAAGAGGGAAATGTAGTCTTCGCGGGAATTGACGCTGCGCTGCTTGGCCAGGTCGAGCGCCTGCTGGAATTCGGGGGTCATGTTGTTGCCCGAAAGCGCCTCGACAAGATCCTTGAGCTGCACCTGCAGCATGACGTTCATGCCGCCCTTGAGGTCGAGACCCAAATTGATCTCCTTGGACTTGACCTCCTTGTAGGTGTTCCAGAGGTAGATCTTCTTGTTGGAAACGGAATCGATGTACACCCTGTTCTGGTCTTTCCGGATCGAATCCAGATAGTACGCCCTGTCCGCTTCGGGGACATTTGCAAATTTCGCAGAACCTTGAGCGGCGACAGCTGCCTGCTCGGCAAATTTGGCCGCTTTTTTTTCCTGGATGGCAGTCACCGCAGTGAAAGCGAGCTGCCAAAGGCAGGCGATTCCCAACAGGATGGCGACAAACTTGATCCAACCTTTACTTTGCATAATTCTTATTGTTTTTTATCATTTTTACGTACTAAACGCTAAATAGGGTACAAATTTACACTTTTTTTCTTAGAAAGAAATTATCTGCCAAGTATTTCTTATTTTTGTAGATACGAACGCAAGAAGTGCTGTGATGAGATTCTACAGATTCGAAATGGTTTTTCTGTTGGCGGCGGTGCTGGCATCCTCCTGTCCCGCCGCGGCCCAGGAAATCGGTTCGACCCCCGTTCCGCCGTCTGCCGGTGTCCGGTATTCCCCGCAACGATGGGCTGCCAAAGCCGATTCCGCCCGGCTTGGCTACGACTTTCCCACGGCGGTCGACTATTACAAAAGGGCCCTGGAAGCCCTGGATTCCACCAAGCGGGCGAGCACCGAAGAGCAGCTGCTTCTCGCACAGAACGGCCTCAGCATGATGGGGTTCTGCAGCCAGCCGGTCGTGATCGCCCGGCGGACATTTTCACTGGAAGACTTCTTCCTGTTCTACCCGCTGCCGGACCACAGCTGGCGGAAGATACCCAACCAGCTGGATTCGCTCGGCGAAACCGGATTTTCCCGGGCGACCTTCATCCCGGAAGGTGCCCGCGAAATCTACTATTCCGCAAAAGACCGGGACGGGATCCGCAACCTCTACCGGACGCGGCTGACAGACTCGCTCTGGTCCGTTCCCGGTCTGATCAACGAGCAGCTGACTTCGTCCTCCGATGAAATCTACCCCATGCTTTCCCCCGACGGGAAGACCTTGTATTTTGCCTCGAAAGGCCTCTACGGCATGGGAGGCTACGACCTGTACGCCGCACAATGGAACGCGGAAAGCCAGGACTGGGACGTGCCTGCGAATCTCGGTTTTCCGTATTCCTCTCCCTACGACGACTTCCTCTTTCTCAACACGGATGACGGAGCCTATTCGATCTTCGCCTCGAACCGCGCGTGCAGCCGCGACAGCGTCGTGATCTATGTCCTTGAATATGAAGACATGCCGGTCCGGAAAGCGATCTCGGAGGTGCCGGAGCTGCGGAAGCTGGCTGCGCTGACGCCTGCAGGTGATCCGGCCCGGATGGACAACAGCGCGGCCGTCGCCAAGGCAAACCTGCAGAATGCCGAAATCCGGCGGTACATGGGCAAGGTGCAGGAAGTGCGTTCGCTCCGGGATTCCGTCGGGCGCTTCGGAAAGACGCTGGATGCCATGCGGGCGGGGCTCGCTTCGGCTTCCGAAGGCGAAAAAACCGCGCTCTCCCGCCTGATCGCGGAAAAAGAGGTCCTGCTGCCGGCCCTGAACGACTCCCTTTCGCGCGCCGTCAAGGCACTGCAGTCCATCGAGATGGACTTCCTGACAAAGGGGGTCGTGCTCGATGCCGACAAGCTCCAGGCGGCGGCCGACAAGGAGGTGGTCGGGGTGTCTTCCGGCTACACGTTCTCCAAGAAAAGCTTCGGGAAGCCCCTGCAACTGGATTTCCGCAAGCCCAAACCCTCCTTCGACTACACCTTCAAGATCCTTCCCGAAGGACGGTTCGCCGAAGACAACACCCTGCCCGGCGGGCTGGT
>CABTXO010000100.1 GCA_902488725.1 uncultured Bacteroidales bacterium | reverse complement strand
TACTTCAATCCCATCGGCGCGCATCCCTCCGCACTCATCGGGGAACTGCCGCGCGGGGTGCCGAACAACCTGGTGCCCTTCCTGACCCAGACGGCCATCGGCAAGCGCGAATGCCTGTCCATCTTCGGCAACGACTACCCCACGCCGGACGGGACCTGCCAGCGCGACTTCATCGACATCGTGGATCTGGCGAAGGCCCACGTGTACGCCGTGCGCCGGATGCTGGAGGGCAAGATGGCGGAGGAATATGAAATCTTCAACATCGGGACCGGGAAACCGCTGTCCGTCATGGAGTTGGTGAACGCCTTCGAGCAGGCCACCGGAGTGAAACTGAACTACCGCTTCGCGCCGCGGCGGCCCGGAGACGTGATGGCCATCTGGGCCGATCCGACCCGCGCCAACGAGCAGCTGGGCTGGAAGGCCGAGCGCCCGATCGGGGACACCCTCGCGGCCGCCTGGGCCTGGGAGCAGCACCTCGCCGGGAAATAAACGGCACAAGGGTGGCACTCCGGTACCACCCTTGTACAATTTATGCTCTGAATATCAATTACTTAGGAAGGAAGCCTTTCTGCAGCAGCACTTCGGCGATCTGGATGGCGTTGGTGGCGGCACCCTTGCGGATGTTGTCGCTGACGCACCAGAAATTAAGGCCGAAGCGGACGGAAGGGTCGCGACGGAGGCGCCCGACGAACACATCGTCCTTCCCCAGGGAATACAACGGCATCGGATAGATGTTCCGGGCGGGGTCGTCCTGAACGGTGACACCCGGGGTCTCGGACCAGATCTTGCGGACGTCTTCCAGCGAGAAATCCTGCGCAAATTCCAGATTGATGGATTCGGAATGGCCGCCCAGCACCGGCACGCGGGCCGTCGTCGGGCTCACGCCGATGGAGTCGTCCCCGAAGATCTTGTGGGTCTCGTTGACCATCTTCATTTCCTCCTTGGTGTAGCCGGATTCGAGGAAGTCGTCGATGTGGGGAATGATGTTCTCGTCGATGGGATAGTGGTAGAAGGCCGGATAGTCTCCCCACTTCCCGCCGGCGCGCTCGGCCTTCATCTGCTCCACGGCCGGATTGCCGGAACCCGTGACGGACTGGTAGGTGGAGACGACGATGCGCTTGACGGTGTAGCGCCTGTGCAGCGGCCACAGGGGCAGGAGCATCTGGATGGTGGAGCAGTTCGGATTGGCGATGATCCAGTCGTCGGCGGTCAGCACATCCGGGTTGATTTCCGGGACGACCAGCTTCTTGGTCGGATCCATCCGCCAGCAGGAGGAATTGTCCACCACGCGGCATCCGACGGCCGCGAACTTTGGGGCGAGTTCCCGGGAGATGTCCGCACCCGCGGAGAAAATTGCCAGGTCCGGCCTGCGGGCGATGGCTTCTTCTGCCGTCACCACGGGATATTCATTACCGTTGAACAGGATGGTTTTCCCGACCGAGCGCTCGGAAGCGACGGGGATGAATTCGGTGACGGGAAAGCGGCGCTCCTGCAACACTTCGACCATTCTGGTGCCCACCAGGCCGGTCACGCCCACTACAACTGTCTTCATGTTCGTTTTTTTTGAGGGTTGTCGGAATAAAAAAGGGGAGATCCTTGCAGTCCCTCCCCTATCGATTCCGGAATATGGTGAATTACTTCTCTTCTTCCTTCTTTTCGGCCTCGGGAGCGGCCTTCTTTGCGGCAGGCTTCTTGGCAGTCGACTTCTTGGCGGCAGGCTTCTTTTCCGCTACCGGCTTCTCGGTCTCGGCAGCCTTCTTGGCAGGGGCTTTCTTGGCGGCAGGCTTCTTTTCCGCTGCCGGCTTCTCGGCCTCGGCAGCCTTCTTCGCAGCAGGTTTCTCCGCATCGGCAGCGGCCTTCTTGGTGACCACCTTCGCGACGGGGGCGTTCTTTTCAGCCTCGAGGGCATCCTTCACGACCACGCTGAGCTTCTGGTAGAGGACGTCCGTCTCTTCGAGCAGTTCCTTGCGCAGGCTCACGTAGTAGGCGGCCTTCTTGCCCGGCATCTTGACATTGACCTTGTCACGGAGGTCGTTGTAGAGGTTCACGGCTTCGTCGAGGAGTCCGCCCAGCACTTCATCGTCCGCATGGGAATTGGCGGAGCTGAAAAGGGAACAATCGTCGATGAACGCGCCGATGACATACTCGATGTCTTTTTTGATATCTCTAAGATTCATGGTTTGAATGTATTGATTTGTCTCGTATGATCGGGACAAATATAATCATTTTTTGTAAAAAAATGCGCGATTTCGCCGGGTACCTGTCGTACTTCGCCACCCACTATTTGAAGAGGGTGCGGACGAGGGCGGGGATGTCGGGGACCTTGACGATCTCAATGCCGCGGGACAGACTGCCGGGCATGTCGCCGGGCGCGGAATCATGCACAGCGTCACCATCGGAGTTATGGAAGGTGGCACTGACAAAGGCACGAGAGGTGGTGGAGTCGAGGGCGGAGAAGGAGGAGACGAAGATTTTCCGGAAGCCGAGACGGCGGGCTTCCGAGATGCGGCGGTCGACCTGGGGCACGGGGCGTACTTCGCCGCTGAGGCCGACCTCCCCGGCAAAGCAGACGTCGGCCGGGATCGGAAAGTCGAAGTTGGACGACAGAACGGCGCAGACCACGGCCAGGTCACAGGCCGGGTCGCTGACCCGCAGGCCTCCCGCCATATTCAGGAACACATCCTTCTGCGCGAGCTTGAAGCCCGCCCGGCGCTCCAGCACCGCCAGCAGCATATTCAGACGCCGGACATCGAAACCCGTCGCCGACCGCTGGGCCGTCCCGTAGACCGCCGAGCTCACCAGTGCCTGCACCTCGAACAGGAAGGGCCGCGTGCCGTCCAGCATCGCTGCGACTGCCGTCCCGCTCAAGCCCTCTTCGTGCATCGGAATGAGAAGTTCGGAAGGATTGGATACCTCGCGGAGGCCCGTCCCTGTCATCTCGAAAACTGCCAGTTCGGACGTCGAACCGAAACGGTTCTTGATGCTGCGCAGAATCCGATAGGCACCCCGATGGTCCCCCTCGAACTGCAGGACCACGTCCACGATGTGCTCCAGGATCTTCGGGCCGGCGATGAAGCCTTCCTTGGTGATGTGCCCGATCAGCAGGACCGGAATGCCGCTTTCTTTTGCAAAACGCAGCAGGATCGCCGCCACCTCCTTGATCTGGGAAACCGAGCCGGGTGTCGAGTCCACCGTCTCGGTGAACATCGTCTGCACGGAATCCACGATCATCAGGTCCGGCCGGATGTCCCGCGCAGTCTCCACCACCCGTTCGACCTGCGTCTCGCAGTAAATCTCGCAGTTGGAAGCATCCCCGCCAAGCCGGTCCGCGCGCATGCGGACCTGCCGGGCGCTTTCCTCCCCGGACACGTACAGCGTCCTGAGCGACGGGCAGTGCAGGGGGATCTGCAGCGACAGCGTGGACTTCCCGATGCCGGGCTCGCCGCCGATCAGGACCAGCGACCCCTTCACGATGCCCCCGCCCAGCAGCCGGTCGACTTCCCCGTTCCGCAGGGAAAGGCGCACCTCGCCCCCGGAATCGATTTCGGAAATCTTCTGCGGCCGACGGTCCGGATCCATACCGGCGCCCGTATGGGCGCGGTGCTTCGACGCCCCGGCGGCCACTTTCTGTTCCACCAGGGTGTTCCATTCCCCGCACGCGGGACACCGCCCCATCCATTTGGGATATTCATTCCCGCAGGAGGTGCAGAACCAAACACTTTTCTGTCGCGTCAGCGTGGCCATGGCCGGATCATTTGCGCAGGTAAAGATAACAAAAAAAGCAGTATCTGGGTTTTGCCCCGGACACCGCACGCTTGAAAGTTTCTTTCGAGCAGGAATGAACTACTTCGCGACGACTGTATCGACAGCAGCGACGACTGAATCAGCGGCAGCGGCAACTGAATCGGCAACTTCCTCGACGGGAGCGACTTCAGCAGCGACTTCCGCTTCGGCTTTCTTGCTCTTGTTTCCGCAAGAAACGGCAGCAAGCACGATGGCTATGACTGCGATGGACATAAATACCTTCTTCATGATAAAAATAAATTAACAGTTTTCCTTCTCGTCAATCGGCGGCAAAAATACATAGTTTTAGGAAAATACAAAAATATTTTTGTTTTTTTCACCCTCTTTCCCTGCCGGAGAACTCGATTTTCTCCAATCCGGACACCTTCCCGCTTTCAATATGGAACCGCAGCGCCATCCGCGGCACTTCGGCAGGACCGTTGAAACCGCATGTGCCGGGGTTCATGAAGAGGAGGCCTGTCTTCCTGTCGGGATAGACTTGCGGAATATGCGTGTGTCCGCAGACGAACAGATCCGGATGGAAGCGGTCGATAAGTACCTTGGCTTCAGGATCATACTGAGGCTGTCGTGGAGCATATGCCCAGTAGCTTCCGCGCCGGATCCCGATGTGCGTCATCAGCACACGGACACCTTCGCAGTCGAACTGCCGGAAAAACGGAAATTCCAGCCGGACGTCCTGCCCGTCGCAGTTCCCGTAGACGCCGGTCAGCGGTTTGAAGGCGGCGATCTTCCGGGCACAGTCGAGGGTGCCGAAATCCCCGGCATGCCAGATCATGTCCACAGGCTCCAGGAAGGCGCGGACATCTTCGGCAAAGATGCCATGGGTGTCGGAGATGAGACCGATGAACATGTTCCTACAGTTTGATGACGATCTTCTTTTTGTAGAAGAACCACAGGAAGCAGAAGATCACGAACGTGAAGAGCAAGGCATAGACCAGGGAGACATAGGGATTCGCCCCGAAGTACTTGGACGGGGAGAAGTGGAAGAAGGTGTAGCTCTTGGCGATGAGCGCCGCCAGGACGAAGGCGGCGAGGGCATTCCTGCCCATGGCCTTGAACGGTTCGAAGGGCTTCTCGATCCCTTTCACGTCGATGCAATAGGCCAGGAAGGCCAGGGCCATCATCGCCCATCCGCCGGAATAGAAGACATACGAAGCCGACCAGAGGGGCTTGTTGATCGGAATCCAGATGCCGAGCAGCACCCCGACCGCCAGGGAGAGGCAGCCGTACACGAAGAGCCTTGCGACCACCGAGACTGGATCGGAGTCCTCCGCACCCGTCCGCAATCCGGATTCCGGGACGGCCTGCAGCTGCCCTTGACGCAGGCCGGCGTTCCGGATCATCCGGCCGCACAGGTAGCCGAGCAGGCAGGTACAGGCCGTCGTCAGCGTACCCAGGAAACCTTCCGGATCGAAATCGGTCCCGCCGTAGCCGTGATAGCAGTGGTTCGACCCGATCAACCATCGGTCGATCCGCATCGCAACGTTGCCTTCCAGCGTCAGCGCTCCGGGTTCCCGTCCGAATGCGAGCAGCACAACCGTAAAGACCGTGCACAGCACGGCGACGGCCACCAGCAGTTTCTTCGGCTTGCGGAGCCACAGCACCAGCACGCCTGCCAGCATGTATGCGAGCCCGATGCGTTGCAGAACGCCCAGAATGCGCCGATGTCCCAGCCAATAGAGGTAGTTCTGACCACAGGAAGCAGCCGGATCATGCGGCGACAGCGGGAAAAAGGGGTACAGGTTCAGCGCGAGTCCCACCAGGAAGATCAGCAAACCCCGCGTGAGCACTTTCCGGCAACCGCGGGCAGGGGCGTCCTCGAACTTCGCCAGGGAGAAAGCCATGGCGCAGCCCATGCAGAAAACGAAGAAGGGATAGACCAGGTCCGTGGGCGTGCACCCGTTCCAGGCCGCGTGCCGCAGCGGCGGGAAGATCTGCGACCAGGATCCCGGATTGTTGACGATGCACATGAAGGTGATCGTGATGCCCCGCAGGACATCCAGTGAAAGGTAACGTTTCCGCATAATCAGGTGTGGTTGGATGCGCAAAGTTACACTTTTTCCCCGACTATCCACGCAATCGCCTTTCCCGGCAGTTTATTATCTTTGCACCATGGAGTTTTATTATGCCAGCGACTGCGACGGGCGTTTCTGCCGGCTCGACCCGGAAGAAAGCGGCCACTGCGTGCGGGTGTTGCGGCACCGCGCGGGGGACGAGATCGCCGTGGTCGACGGAAGAGGTACGCTTTACCGGTGCCGGCTGACGGACGATGCCCCCAAAGCCGCCGTCGCCGAAGTGCTGGAAGCCTTTCCGAACCGGGATGTCCGCCCTTATTCCTTGAATATGGCCGTGTGTCCGACGAAGAACAACGAGCGCTTCGAGTGGTTCGCGGAAAAGGCGACGGAACTCGGGGTGGACGTGATCTCCCCCGTGTTCGGGGACCATTCCGAACGACGGGTCTTCAAGACCGACCGGACCCGCAAAATCGTCCTGTCCGCCATGAAGCAAAGCCTCAAGGCAACGCTTCCGGTCATCGAAGAGCCCGTCTCCGTCCGGGACTTCATCCTGACGCACGGTTTCCCCGGCACTTCCGCCGGTCCGGTTGAATCGGGAACCCCGTCTGCGGACGGCGTGCTGCGGCTGATCGCCTGGTGCGTCGAGGGGGAAGTCCCTCGCCCGACCATCGCCGAGG
>CABTXO010000099.1 GCA_902488725.1 uncultured Bacteroidales bacterium | reverse complement strand
CCGGAACTCGGACGAACCGTCCGGCATGCCCAGCTGGGCGACCACCCGATTCACGACATCGACGTTCACGACCCGGGCGGCGGCTCCTCCGGCAGACGGTGCGAAGCCCTCCCGCTGGAAAAGCTCCACGATCCGGCCTTCCAGGTCGGTCATCACTTCCTGCTGGTCCATGGCGCCTTCCTTGATGTGCAGCAGACGCGTGCGGAAATGTTGCAGGTACTCGGAAAGCCGAAGATAGGCATCCTCATCCAGGGTGAAACTTCTTCCCCCGATGCTCGCATAGACAATCTTTTTCATATTCATGAACTGCTATTTGGTTGAATAAATATCTTTCTTCCGCAAAGATATAAAACTTACACAATACCTTGCAATACAAAATACCAAATATTTCTGAATATTTTTCACGCCTGGCACCCGGCACGCCCGTTCAGGGCCTGAAAGCATCCCTGACGGCACCGAACGGCCTCCTGCGGGATGTTCAGGGCCTGAAAGCACCGCTGATGACCCCGAACGGTCCGGGGAGGGAGGGGGTCAGCGGAGGAGCGGGGAAAGTCCGGGGAAAAGCGGGGCGGAAGGATTAACGGGAGCCGAGAAAGAGGAAGAGCATGCCTAAGAGGACGAGGGCGAGGTCGAGGGCTTTGCTGCGGAGGTTGCGCTCATGAAAGAGCCAGGCTCCGAAGAGGAAAGTGACGAGGACGCTGCCGCGCCGGACCATCGACACGACAGAGATCAGCGCATCGGGGAGGCTGAGGGCATAGAAATAGACGAAGTCGGCGGCCGAGAGGAAGAGGGAGATGAAGAGGATGGACCAGCGCCAGCGGAAGGGGGTGGTCTTGCGGCGGTTCGGCCACCAGAGCACGGCCAGCATCACGGCCATCATGCCGCACTGGTACACGTTGTACCAGCTCTGGACGGCCATCCGGTCCAGCCCCAGTCCACCGCCGGAGGAAAGGGTGTGAAAAAGCCCACCGCCGGAGGAAAGGGTTTGCCAGAGATCAGAGCCGTTGCCGGACAATGCGGAAACCGGAGCCGGGGAAGCAGGCTGGGGCGGCGCCATCAGGAACTTGTCATACAGACCGCTGACGGCACCCAGGACGGCTGCGACCACGACGAAATAGATCCAGACACTGTGCTCGAAATCAATTCCTTCCTTGCGCCCGCTCCGGCTCAGCAGGAAGAACGACACCACAGCCAGTCCCACCCCGATCCACTGCAGTCCGTTCAGACGCTCCCCGAAGAGGAACATTGCTCCGACCAGCACCATCACCGGACGTGTCGCATTGATCGGCCCCACGATCGTGAGCGGCAGATGTTTGATCCCGAAATAGCCGAACAACCACGAACTCAGGACGATCACGCTCTTCAGCAGAATCCACCGGTGGGTTTCCCAGCCGATGTTCGTTGCAACTTTGAACATGCCGCCGTCCAGCAGGGACGTCCGGCTGGACAGCAGGATGAAAGGAAAGAAGATCAGCGAGCAGAACAGCGTATTCAGAAACAGCACCGGAATCACGGCATTCCCGTTCAATGCTTCCTTCTTGAAAGCATCGTAACACCCCAGCAGAGCCGCGGAAAGAAATGCTAGCGCCAACCACATGTTCCTCACGATTTTTCGGCTGCAAAGGTAGGAAAACATCGGCAATCGCCGAAAATGTCCAGAATATTCCTATTTTTGCAGAGAAGAAACGAACGAATATGCCCCTTTTCATTCCCCCGTACTACCGGAACCTCCTCGGCAGCGTCGAAAACACGGAAAAAGCCATCAAGTCCGTCAAGGACATGTTTCAACTGAACCTCTCGGCGCAGCTGGCCCTGCTGCGGGTCACGGCCCCCATGGTCGTGCCCTCCGGGAAAGGCATCAACGACGATCTGAACGGCGTCGAACGTCCCGTCCGGTTTCCCGTCAAATCCCTCGGGGACGGACAGGCGGAAGTGGTCCATTCGCTCGCCAAGTGGAAGCGGCTGAAGCTGGCAGAACTGGGCACCGCCCCCGGCAGAGGCATCTACACGGACATGAACGCACTGCGCCCGGACGAAGATCTTGACAACCTGCATTCCATCTACGTGGACCAGTGGGACTGGGAGAAGGTGATCCGGAAGGAGGACCGCAATCCGGCCTTCCTGAAGCAGACGGTCCGTCGGATCTATGAAGCCGTCAAGGTCACCCAGAACCGGCTGTACGTGGAGTTTCCGCAGCTCGTCCCCGATCTCCCCGAAGAAATATTCTTCATCCACTCCGAGCAGTTGCTGCAGCAATATCCCGCTCTGACACCGAAAGAACGGGAAGACGCAGTCACCCGGGAGCACAAGGCCGTGTTCATCATCGGGATCGGCGGAAAGCTTTCAGACGGGACGGTGCATGACGGACGTGCCGCCGACTACGACGACTGGAGCACGCCGACGGAGGACGGCCTATGCGGACTGAACGGGGACATCCTGCTCTGGAACAGCGTCTTGAACCGTTCCTTCGAAATTTCAAGCATGGGCGTGCGGGTGGATCCGGATGCGCTGCGACGCCAGCTCAGCCTGCGCGGGCAGGAAGAGAAGGCGTCACTGTATTACCACCGGAAACTGCTCTCGGGCGAACTTCCCAACACCATCGGAGGCGGCATCGGCCAGTCGCGGCTGTGCATGTACCTCCTCAAGAAAGCGCACATCGGCGAGATCCAGAGTTCCCTCTGGCCGGAAGAAATGGTCCGAAAGTGCGCCGCCGCCGGCATCAATCTCGCATAAGTCTTACAGGCCGAGCTGCTTGAAGAAGTCGTTTCCCTTGTCGTCGACGAGGATGAAGGCCGGGAAGTTCTCCACGCGGATCTTCCAGATCGCCTCCATGCCCAGGTCGGGATATTCCACGCACTCGATGCTCTTGATGCTCTCGAAGGAGAGGACGGCAGCAGGGCCGCCGACGGAACCGAGGTAGAAGCCGCCGTGCTTCTTGCAGGCATCCGTCACGACCTGCGTGCGGTTGCCCTTCGCGATCATGATCATGCTGCCGCCGTGGCGCTGGAACAGGTCCACGTACGGGTCCATGCGGTTGGCCGTGGTCGGGCCCATGGAACCGCAGGCCATTCCCTCCGGCGTCTTGGCCGGGCCGGCGTAGAACACCGGATGGTCCTTGAAGTACTGCGGCAGATCCTCTCCCCTGTCCAGACGCTCCTTCAGCCGGGCGTGCGCGATGTCGCGGGCCACGATGATGGTGCCGGTGAGGTTCAGGCGGGTGGACACGGGATATTTCGACAGCAGGGCGCAGATTTCAGGCATCGGACGGTCGAGATCGACCTCCACGCCGGCGCCCTCCCCTGCCTCGCGCATCGAAGCGGGAATCCACTGCGTCGGGTTGTCGTCCAGTTTCTCGATGAATATGCCTTCACGGGTGATCTTGGCCTTGATGTTCCGGTCTGCGGAGCAGCTGACGCCCAGGCCGATCGGGCAGCTCGCTCCGTGACGGGGCAGCCGGATGATGCGCACGTCGTGGGCGAAATACTTGCCGCCGAACTGCGCGCCCAGTCCGATCTTGTAGGCCTCCGCCAGCACTTCCTTCTCCAGCTCCACGTCCCGGAACGCCCGTCCGGTCTCGTCGCCGGTTGTCGGCAAGGAATCGTAATAGTGCGTGGAAGCCAGCTTCACCGTCAGCAGATTCTTTTCAGCGGAAGTGCCGCCGATCACGAAGGCGATGTGGTAAGGCGGGCAGGCCGCCGTGCCCAGGGTCTTCATCTTCTCGACCAGGAAGGACACCAGAGTGTCCGGATTGAGGACGGCCTTGGTCATCTGATAGAGGTAGCTCTTGTTCGCCGAGCCGCCGCCCTTCACCACGCAGAGGAAGCGGTATTCCATGCCCTCGGCGGCCTCGATGTCGATCTGGGCAGGCAGGTTGCACTTCGTGTTCACCTCCTTGTACATGGTCAGCGGGGCGTTCTGGCTGTAGCGCAGGTTCTCCTCCGTGTAAGTTTTGAACACACCCTTGGAGAGAGCCTCCGCATCGTCGAAGCCGGTCCAGACCTGCTGGCCCTTTTCGGCGTGGATGATGGCCGTGCCCGTGTCCTGGCAGAACGGGAGCTTGCCCTTCGCCGCCACTTCGGCGTTGCGCAGGAAGCGCAGCGCGACATATTTGTCATTGTCGGAAGCCTCGGGGTCGCGCAGAATCTCGGCGACCTGCTTGTTGTGCGCGGGCCGCAGCAGGAAGTTGACATCCCGGAACGCGGCGTTCGCCAGGAGCGTCAGCCCCTCGGCATCCACCTTCAGCATCGGTTTTCCTTCGAACTCGCTCACGGACACATGCCCGCCCGTCAGCTTGTAGTACTCCGTCTCGTCCGGTCCCAACTGGAACATCGGCGCATAGTTGAATTCCACCATAACGTATGACTTTTTTACTGTTTCCATCGATGCGGGACCGGCCCTCCAGATCCCTCTCGCAATCTGCAAATATACGCATTTTTCCCGAAATCGTCCGTGGAGATCCGCCCCTGTCGCAGAGACCCTGTCGCAGACCCTGTCGCGAGGGCTGCCTTCTGTGCTGACAACGGGACTGTGCAAACTGATGGCTGAACAACGGGCCGGACCCTTCAATCTGAGGGGGGTAAGTGCCGTCCTGAAAAAAGTTTACCCAAAACCGGCAAACAAAATCATCGCCATGCCCGCCAGCATCTTCAAGTGAAGATGTCCCGCAGAATGCTTCTGCTGCATCCCATCGGAGTGCCTCCGCCGCACCAAGTGTGCAGAAAGTTCATTTCCCGAGGAGATTTCGATTCATTTCGTGGCGGAATTTTGTCGGATTTTTCGCGGACGGACGCCGACGCATAGGAAAACGCCTGGCGATTGCGTATCTTTGTCAAACTAAACATGGAGTGTTATGATACTGAAAGATCAGATCGAAACGCTGCATCAGCGCTTGGACACGCTGGGGAGGTGTCTTTGACATCCCCGGGAAACGGGAACAAATAGCTGCGCTGCAGAAGAAGACGGAAGCACCTGACTTCTGGAACGACCCGAAGGCTGCACAGGCCTTCACGAAAAATCTCAACGCCGTCAAGTCCTGGGTGACGGACTTCGACAAGGCCTTCACGGCCGTCGAGGACTTGGACGTCCTGTACGAATTTGCCAAGGAAAGTTTGAACGGGGCGACGGACGACACCGCCTCGACCCCTGAATCGGAGGAGCTGGATGCCTCTTTCGCATCGGCGGAGGAGCGGATCGAGACCCTGGAGCTCCGGAACATGCTGGGAGGCGAGGGAGACGGCCTCGGCGCCGTGCTGACCATCAACTCCGGCGCCGGCGGCACCGAAGCCAACGACTGGAGCGCGATGCTGATGCGCATGTACCTGCGCTGGGGCGAGCGCAACGGCTACAAGACCACCATCACGGATCTGCAGGAGGGCGAGGAGGCCGGCATCAAGTCGGCGACCATCGAATTTGACGGGGAATATGCCTACGGCTACCTCAAGGCGGAGAACGGGGTGCACCGGCTGGTGCGCATTTCCCCCTTCAACGCCCAGGGAAAGCGGCAGACGACCTTCTCGTCCGTCTTCGTCTATCCCCTGGTGGACGACACCATCGAGGTGAACGTGGACAATTCCAGGCTCTCCTGGGACACCTTCCGGGCGGGCGGCCACGGCGGCCAGAACGTGAACAAGGTGGAGTCGGGCGTGCGCCTGCGCTATCAATATGAAGACCCAGACACGGGCGAGAAAGAAGAGATATTGATAGAGAACACCGAGACACGCGACCAGCCCAAAAACAAGGCCAAAGCCATGCAATTGTTAAAGAGCCAGCTTTATGACCGTGAGCTTAAGAAGCGCATGGAGGCACAAGCCAAGATAGAGGCTGGCAAAAAGAAAATAGAATGGGGTAGCCAAATACGCAGCTACGTGTTTGACGACCGCCGTGTGAAAGACCATCGCACGAACTATCAAACATCTGATGTGGATGGCGTGATGGACGGAGATTTGGATAATTTTATCAAAGCCTACCTCATGGAATATGCCAGAGGCGAGGAAGCTCAATCACAGTACTAACAATATCTAATGTTAAACTTTCTAATTGGAAAAATATCATGAGCAAAAACAAAACAAACCCACATGAGCCTGTACGTGAGATTAACAGTATGAGCAGGGAGGTGAAACGCATGAACAGAGAGGAAAAACAGAAAATTCATGGCGCTACAATTGTGAAATGGATCTTTAGTGTTCTCATTCTTTTGGCCATACTTTACATGATATGGACCATGACTATCGTAGGATGAGTGGGCTTGAGATAGAGCGCAAGTTCTTGGTGAGAAGAGGGGGCGAATATAGGGATGTCGCCTTCTCAGCCAGCCATATCCAGCAAGGTTACATTCCTGCTATGGGTGCCACGGTGCGTGTGCGCGTGCGCGACGACCATGCTTTCTTAACCATCAAAGGTCGAAGCAAAGACGGTGGCCTGTCGCGATACGAGTTTGAGAAAGAGATCACGTTGGATGAAGCCAGGCATTTGATGAAGCTATGCCAAGGTGGAACCATTGACAAACATCGTT
>CABTXO010000098.1 GCA_902488725.1 uncultured Bacteroidales bacterium | reverse complement strand
TACGTCTTTCTTGAATATGCCCGCCTTCTCTCCCGCGATGGCGGCCAGGGTGTTCCCCAGTTGCGCACAGTGGTCAAGGCCGATGGTCGTGACGACGGAAAGCTCGGGGACGAGGATGTTGGTGCTGTCCAGCCTGCCGCCGAGACCGACTTCGATGACGGCCAGTTCAACGCCGGCATCCGCAAACCATTTGAAGGCCATGCCGGTGGTGATTTCGAAGAAGGACAGGCGCAGGCGATCCATATCCGCTTCGTAGCGGCAGAGGAAGTCGTAGACATATTCCTTCGGGATCATGCCTTCCGCCTCGTCGGCTTCCGGGCGGGCACCGTCGACGATGCGCATGCGCTCCCGGAAGTCCAACAGGTGGGGCGACGTGTAGAGGCCCACCCGGCAGCCCGGGCCGGCGAGGACGGAGGCCAGCATCGAAGAGACGGAGCCCTTCCCGTTGGTGCCCGCCACGTGGACGGTCCGGAAGGCCTCCTGCGGATTGCCCAGCACGGTCGCGAAGGCCCGCATGTGTTCCAGGCCGGGTTTGTAGGCATCCTCGAACCCGACCTGCTGGACGGACGGAAAGCGGTTGAAGATCGCCCCGACTTTTTCCCGGTAGGCCTTTTCCGAACAGTTTCGACTCTTTTTCATCTCTCTGCGCCAGGTTGCTTTGAACTGAGTTCAAAATTACGTAATTTTACCGATATATATGATCGGAATGAAAGGAAAAACATCGGCTTTGCACTCCGTGTACGTCATCGACGGCCAGCGACGGCAGTTCACGCCCGCCGAATTGCTGGATACCTGTCTGACGGAAGGCACGGACCTGCCTCCCCGCGACAGGGACACGGAAACCATCGTGGATGAAACGCTGGACCTCTCACCTTCGAGCCTCCGGTTCGACGGCCGGCATATTCAGCAGTACCTCGCGCGGACGGTCGCAGCCGCCGGGCGGGTACGCCCCTGCCCGCTGGCGTTTGCCGGCCGCTTCACCCGGAGCCGGATCGCCAAGGCCCTCCTGGACACGATCTGGATGCGCGGGCATTTCCGCCTGGGCGACCTGCAGCTGCAGGCGCGGTGGAAGTGGAACGACAAGGCGCTGGGGAACATGGCATCCTTCTACGCATCCGTGGAGGAGGCCGTTGAATACATCGACGCGCTGGGCGTCAGCCTGAACGCCTATTCCTTCAGCGAAACCGACGGCGACTGCCAAGTCGCCTTCAAAGTGGGCGCTTCCGGCAAGGGTGCGGGCGCCGAGGACAATCCGGACGACGAGACGTACATCGATCTCGGGGGAGATGCCCCCTTCGGTACGGAGCACCCCGTGCTCGGACGGAAGAAGGCGCACGGCGACACCCTGGTCCCGGACAAGGACAGCTGGATCATCTACGTGCCCTTCGAGAGTTGCGCCTACCGGCTGGGCGGCTCCGTGCTGGAGGAAAGTCTGGGAGCGGCGGGCAACACCTTCCCGGAGATCGGGGACGCCGACTATTTCATCGACTGCTACGAGGTCGTGCGCGAACTCGTGGAGGACGGGATCGTGACCGCAGGCGCAACGGTCGGGGACGGTGGCCTCCTGACGGCACTGAAACTGATGTGCACCGACGGGGTCGGCGCCACGGTGGACGTGAGCTGCATCATGAGCGCGAGCCACGAGGACAAGAGCATCCGGGTGCTGTTCGGCGAGGTTCCGGGGGCACTGATACAGATCAAGGACATCGACTACGACTACATCGACGCCGAGTTCCTGCTGCAGGATGTGGCCTATTTCCCCATCGGGCATCCGGACCCCAAGTCCGGCAGCGTGAAAGTGAAGGCAGGCGGCGATTCCGGCATCGCGAGCATCCTGCAATCCCTTCTGAGCAGCCAGGCCTCGGAAGGGGAAGATTGAAGTTATTTGTATTGAATATGGCGAAATACGCAAACGTGCTATCCAAGAGCAAGGGCGACAGGAGCCCGAAGATCTTCGTGCTGGACACGAATGTCATCCTGCATGACTACAAGTCCATCCGGAAGTTTCAGGAGAACGATCTCGTGATCCCCATCACGGTCGTGGAAGAACTGGACAAGTTCAAGAAAGGCAACGACGCCCTGGCCTACAACGCTCGGGGCTTCATGCGCGAGATCGACCGCATCACCGAAGGCAGGCTCTTCGGCAAGGACGGGATTCCCATCGGAAAGGGACTGGGCTGCATCAAGATCGAGCCGAACCACCCCTTCCCGGCGGACATGAAGGACATGTTCTACGACGATATTCCGGACCACCGGATCCTGTCCACCGCCGTGTGGGTGCGCGACACCCATCCGAACCAGTTCGTCGCCCTGGTGACCAAGGACATCAATCTGCGGATGAAGTCGAAAGCCGCGGGAATGGAGGTGCAGGACTACCTGACCGACCGGATCGAGGATGAGAACGTTGAGAACGCCAACAAGGAAGTCCAGATCCTGGACAAGCTGCCGGACGCGCTGATGCAGTCGCTTGCCTACGGGCAGGACAACGCCATCCCGTGGAACCGGATTTCTCGGAACAAACCCCGGCCGAACCAGCTGTACAAGTTCCGCTGGGGGGAACAGATCGTCTGCGGGCGCTACGACGACGACCGCGGCAAGATCGTGCTCGTCAAGAGCCACGATGTCTACGGGATCAAGCCGCGGAACCATGAACAGAAGTTCGCCATCGACGCCTGTATGAATCCCAAGATCCAGCTCGTGTCCATGACGGGCGGTGCCGGCACCGGCAAGACCCTGATCGCTCTGGCTTCCGCGCTGGAACAAGCCCGGGACTACGATCAGATCATCCTGACCCGTCCGACCATCATCCTCGGCAACCAGGAGATCGGTTTCCTGCCCGGGGACGCAAAGACGAAGATGAGTCCGTTCATCCAGCCGCTGATGGACAACTTCAATGTCATCAAGGCGCAGTTCAGGCCTTCCAGCAAGGAGGCGCTGAGGCTGGACGACATGCTCAAGGAAGAGAAACTGATCATCTCTCCCCTCGCCTACATCCGCGGCCGCAGCCTGGGGAAGGTGTTCTTGATCTGCGACGAGGCCCAGAACCTTACGCCCCACGAAGTCAAGACCATCATCACCCGTGCGGGCGAAGGGACCAAGATGGTATTCAACGGCGACATCTTCCAGATCGACCAGCCCTACCTGGACCAATGGTCGAACGGCCTTTCGCACCTGAACGAGAAAATGGCGGGCCAACGCCTCTTCGAACACATCTTCCTGCGGATCGGAGAGCGGAGCGAATTGTCGGACATCGCATCCAGACTTCTGTAGCTCTTGCACAGAATTGCAATACTGGAAGATTTGTCCTAAATTTGCAGACGAAAAATCTGAATAGATTATAATCATTATAAATTATGTTGGAAACCAAGAAAAGGGTCTACCGGTTCGGCGGAAGCGCCGCGGAAGGAGACGGACAGATGCGCGAGCTGCTGGGCGGAAAAGGCGCCAATCTCGCGGAAATGAGCAAGCTCGGCATGCCTGTGCCGGCTGGATTCACGATCACGACCGAGTGCTGCACGGAATACTATTCCCTCGGCGGCGGCTTCACCCCCGAATTCAAGCGGGAGGTGACCGCCGCGATGCATGCCACCGAGAAGATCATGGGGAAGAAGTTCGGCGATCCGGAAGATCCGCTCCTCGTGAGCTGCCGTTCCGGCGCCCGCAGTTCCATGCCGGGCATGATGGACACGATCCTCAACATCGGACTCTGCTCCGCCACGCTTCCGGGCCTGATCAAGAAGACCGGCAATCCGCGTTTCGTCTATGACGCGTACCGCAGGCTCATCATGATGTACTCGGACGTCGTGATGGAAAAGGCGGAAGGGATCGAACCGGCCGACGGCCAGGGCATTCGCCAGCAGCTCGACCGCATGATGTTCGAACTCAAGGAGAAAAAGGGCTACAAGTCCGACACGGACATCACGGCTGAAGAACTGAAGACACTGAGCGAACAGTTCAAGGTGAAAGTCAAGGAAGTGCTGGGTGTGGAGTTTCCCGATTCCGCTGAACAGCAGCTCTGGGGCTCCATCGGCGGCGTATTCAAGTCCTGGAACGGGAAGCGGGCCATCGCCTACCGCCGCATCGAGAAGATTCCCGATGACTGGGGCACGGCCGTGAACGTGCAGTCCATGGTGTTCGGAAACATGGGCGAGACTTCCGCGACAGGCGTGGCCTTCTCCCGCAATCCTGCGACCGGTGACAACAAGTTCTACGGAGAATGGCTCATCAATGCCCAGGGCGAGGATGTCGTCGCGGGCATCCGGACCCCGAACCCGCTGAACGAGGCCACCAAGTCGACGAACAACAAGAAACTCCCGTCCCTGGAAAAGGCGATGCCGGCAGTCTACAAGCAGCTGGACGAAATCCGGCTCCGCCTTGAGGAACACTTCCACGACATGCAGGACATCGAATTCACGATCCAGGAAGGCAAGCTCTGGATGCTCCAGTGCCGGATCGGCAAGCGTACCGGTCTGGCGGCCCTGCAGATGGCCATGGACATGGTTGAAGAAAAAATGATCGACGAGAAGACAGCCGTGATGCGGGTCTCCCCTTCCCAGCTGGACGAGATCCTGCACCCGATCCTCGACCCGTCGTCGGAGAAGAAGGCGAAGCAGCTGGCCATCGGTCTGCCCGCCTCCCCGGGCGGCGCCGTCGGACAGATCGTGTTCACCTCCGAAGCTGCCATGGAGGCAGCCTCTCGCGGTGAAAAGACGATTCTGGTCCGGGAAGAGACTTCCCCGGAAGACATCGAAGGCATGCGCGCCTCCAAGGGCATCCTGACGACCCGCGGCGGAATGACCTCCCACGCAGCCCTCGTGGCGCGTGGCTGGGGCAAATGCTGCATCGTCGGCTGCGAGTCCATGTCCATCGACCTGAAGAACAAGACCGTCAAGTTCGGCGGAAAGGAAGTGTACAAGGAGGGTGACTGGCTGAGCCTCAACGGCTCCAAGGGCATGGTCTACGGTTCCAGGATCGACACCATGGACGCCTCCGAGAATCCCCTGTTCATCAAGTTCATGTCCCTGTGCGACAAGTTCCGCAGGCTGGGCATCCGGACGAACGCCGACACTCCGGAAGACGCGGAGAAGGCGCTCGGTTTCGGAGCCGAAGGCATCGGGCTCTTCCGCGTGGAGCACATGTTCTACGGGACCCATTCCGAACTCCCGCTTGCGAAACTGCGCAAGATGATCCTGTCCGACACCGAGAAGGAACGGAAGGCCGCCCTCGCAGAACTGGAGCCCTTCATCAAGGCCGCCGTCAAGTCCACCATGAAGATCATGGACGGCAAGCCGGTGGTGTTCCGCCTGCTGGATCCGCCCCTCCACGAATTCGTACCGAAGACCGAGCAGAAGAAGAAGGAGCTGGCAAAGGAACTCGGCATCAATGTCAAGGAAATCGAGAAGCGCGGAGATGCGCTCCACGAGGTCAACCCGATGATGGGACACCGCGGTGTCCGGCTGCACATGTCCTACCCGCTGATCGCCGAGGCGCAGTACCGGGCCATCTTCACGGCCACGGCCGAACTGCAGCAGGAAGGCTTCAACCCGATGCCTGAAATCATGATCCCGGTCACGGTCTCCGCGCGCGAACTGAGCTTCCAGCGGGCCGTCTGCGACAAGGTGAAAGCGGAAGTGGAGGGAACCACCCGGCAGTTCATCATCTACAGTTTCGGTACGATGATCGAGATCCCGCGTGCCGCGCTGACTGCGGACCGGATGGCCCGGGCGGCTGAATTCTTCTCCTTCGGGACGAACGACCTGACCCAGATGACCTTCGGCTTTTCACGCGACGACGTGGGCACCTTCATGGGCGACTACCTCGGGAACAAGATCCTGGATGCGGATCCGTTCCAGACGATCGACCAGAAGGGCGTCGGCAAGCTCGTGGAAGTCGGCATCCAGGGCGGAAGGGCCAAGCGTCCCGACCTGAAGTGCGGTGTCTGCGGCGAGCATGGCGGCGATCCGGATTCCATCCGTTTCTTCAACAAGATCGGAATCGACTACGTGTCCTGCTCACCTTACCGCGTCCCGATCGCCCGGCTGGCAGCCGCGCAGGCTGCCATCGAGCAGATCAAGCGCTAGGTCCACGCGTACGTGCCGGAAACGGCCGCCATCGCGATCAGGACGCCGAGCACCACCAAGGCGATCAGCCACAACACAAAGATCACAAGCCCCGGACGCCAATTCGGGGCTTTTAATTTGAACAGCATCATCACACCTCCGTAGATCATGCCGATGGCGGGCAGGACGGCCACCGACACGAGCAGGATCACGGACAGCGGCTTCGAAAGGAAATCGGCGACGACAGGCCATTCCTCGCTGAGCCGGGACCAGAAATAGTTGCAGGTCATGCCGGACGGGAATATTCCTTGATAACAGCCGAGACCTGCGGCGAGAATGGCCACTCCGACGAGGAGCTGCAGAATGCCGACGGCCACGCGCAAAACATGGCCGATCGCATGGCCGAACGGCGAGGAACCGGCCTCGCGCAACACGCTTCGGGGCCGGCGGGCCACGGTGCCGTACGCCGC
>CABTXO010000097.1 GCA_902488725.1 uncultured Bacteroidales bacterium | reverse complement strand
GGCCCCACAACAACGGACAGAAGGGTGCCGTCCCCTTCACCGGCACGGCCCCCCCCGCCGGCGGCAACCTCAAGGAACCCGTCACCGAATCCACCCGCAAGGCAGCCCGCTGCTTCTACGGGCTGGAGCAGAACCGCGCCGACCAGAAGCGCTATCCGGCCGTCAACCCCATCGATTCCTATTCCAAGTACCTGGAATATCCCGAAATCATCGCCTACCTCGACGAACATGTCGAGCACGGCTGGGTGGACAAGGTCGCCAAGTCCAAGAACATCCTCCGCAGGGGACGCGAGGCCTACGAGCAGATCAACATCCTGGGGGACGACGGCGTGCCGGTCAGCTACCATGTCGATTTCTGGAAGTCGGAACTCATCGACTTCACCTTCCTGCAGCAGGACGCCTTCGACCCGATCGACTCCGTCACCCCGATGGAGCGCCAGCAGTACATGCTGGACCTGCTGCTGGACATCTGCGACCGTGACTTCGACTTCGAAGATTTCGAGAAATGCCGGGACTGCTTCAAGGAAATGATCAACGACCTGCGGCAGATGAACTACACCGAATTCCGCAGCGAAGCTTTCAAGCAATACGAAGCAAAACTCTCTAAACTCCTGGAAGAAAATGACTGACAAAGCCTATCAGAAGATCTACACGAAACTGGATGCCATCACGAAGGCAACGGTTTCCCTGCGAGCCCGGGACGTCTCGAACGACGAACTGGCCATCGTGCACGGGCATCTCGCCCAGGTGGTGAAGACCAAGAACGACACCGTCACCCTGCAGGTTTTCTCCGGCACCGAAGGGATTCCCACGAATGCGGAAGTCACCTTCCTGGGAGCGCCCCCGACCCTGCGGGTCAGCGAACAGCTTTCCGGACGCTTCTTCAACGCCTACGGCCGTCCGATCGACGGCGGCCCGGAGGTCGAAGGGGAAGAACGGCCGATCGGCGGCCCGTCCGTCAACCCGTACAAGCGCCGCCAGCCGTCCGAGCTGATCCCGACCGGCATCGCGGGCATCGACCTGAACAACACCATCGTCTCCGGCCAGAAGATCCCCTTCTTCGCCAATCCGGACCAGCCGTACAACCAGGTGATGGCCGACGTCGCCTTGCGCGCGGACGTGGACAAGATCATCCTGGGCGGCATGGGCCTGTCCAACGACGACTACCTGTTCTTCCGCCACGCCTTCGAGAGCGCCGGCGCCCTGGACCGGATCATCAGCTTCGTCAACACGACCGAAGACCCGCCCGTGGAGCGCCTGCTCATTCCCGACATGGCCCTCTCGGCCGCTGAATATTTCGCAGCGGACAAGAACGAGAAGGTGCTGGTGCTGCTCACGGACATGACCCTCTACGCGGACGCCCTGTCCATCGTCAGCAACCGCATGGACCAGATTCCTTCCAAGGACTCCATGCCCGGTTCGCTGTACTCGGATCTCGCAAAGATCTACGAGAAGGCCGTGCAGCTCCCGACCGAAGGGTCCATCACCATCATCGCGGTGACGACCCTGAACGACGGAGACATCACCCACGCCATCCCGGACAACACGGGCTACATCACGGAAGGCCAGCTGTTCCTGCGCGCGGACCCGGATTCCGGCAAGGTCATCATCGACCCCTTCCGCTCCCTCTCCCGGCTCAAGCAGCGCGTGCAGAACAAGAAGACGCGCGACGACCACAGCCAGGTCATGAACGCCGGAGTGCGGCTCTACGCCGACGCCCAGAACGCCAAGACGAAACTGGAGAACGGTTTCGACCTTTCGGACTACGACCGCCGCTGTCTGGCGTACGCCAGGGAATATGCCACCCGCCTCCTCTCCATCGACGTGAACATCACCATCACCGAGATGCTGGACACGGCCTGGGAACTCTTCGGAAAATACTTCACGAAGACGGAAACCGGCATCAAGCAAGTCTTCATCGACAAATACTGGCCCGGCAAATGACTCTCCTTCCCGTCATTCCGACCGAAGCGAGGAATCTGACATTCAGCAATGGCGATTAAATTCCAATACAACAAGACTTCCCTGAACAATCTCCAGAAGCAGCTGAAGATGCGCGTCAGTGCGCTCCCGACCTTGAAGAACAAGGAGAGCGCGCTGCGGATGGAGGTCCGGAAGGCCAAGGACAGGAGCGAACAGCTGATCGCCGACCTCGATGCAGCCGAGCGGCGCTACGACTACCTGGCCGCCCTCTGGAACGAATTCGATCCGGGCCTGATCTCCATCACCGACATCGACCTCGTGACAGTGAAGGTGGCCGGTGTCAAATGCCCGGAACTCCGGGACATCCACTATGAAATCCATCCCTTCAACGCCTTCGTCAAGCCGGCCTGGTACATCGACGGCGTGCGGATCCTGGAGGAGCTCACGAAACTGGGCATCGAATCCGAGGTCTACAAGGAAAAGCGCCGGATCCTGGACTGGCAGCGGAGGAAGACGACCCAGAAGGTGAACCTGTACGAGAAGGTGCAGATCCCGGGGTTCAAGGAAGCCATCCGCAAGATCAAGCGGTACATGGAAGACGAGGAAAACCTCAGCAAGGCCTCGTCCAAGATCGTGAAACAGCGCCACGAGGCGGAAGAAGCAATGGAGGAAGCGAGCCATGATCAATAAGATGACGAAATATTCCTTCATCCTCCCCAGCGGTGAAGCGAAGGCTTTTCTCAAGCAGATCCAGACCCTCGGGCTGGTGGACATCACCCGTTCCGCCAAACCGGTGGACGAACATTCCGCCGCCCTGCTCGCCGAGAGCGAGTCCTGCCGGAAGGCCGTCCAGACCCTCGAAAGCCTGGACTGGTCCAAAGATCCCGACTACGACAGATTCGCGGCCGGAAAAGGCGGCCGGGAGGACTTCAAGCAGCCGCTCCAGACCTTTCAGGAGACTTATTCCCGGCTGGGGCAGCTGAAGACGGAACTCGCCGCCGCACACAAGCAGGTCGAGGAGATGCAGGCCTGGGGCCACTTCGACCCCGCCGCGTTCGACAGGCTCGCGGAGGCCGGATTCCGGATCCGGTTCTACTGCGTCAGCAAAAAGAAATACGACCCGGACTGGGCGACCCGCTACCCGCTTCAGGAAGTCTTCGACGACGGCAGCAAAGTCTGGTTCGTAACCGTTTCCGATGCGCAGGATTATTTCCTGCCGGTGGAGGAAATCCCCGCTCCGGAAGGTGACCTGCGGGCCGCGGAAATCCGCGTGGAGGACAAACGGGCTGAAATCATCGCCTGCAAAGCGACCCTGCTCTCCCTGCAGGATGCGATTCCGGACCTGAAGGCCGCCTACGCCAGGAATGCCGCCGCCCTGCAGCGCTATCTCTCGGACGCGGGAGCGGGGAAAGCCGCCGATAACCGGCTCTCCACCTTCATCGGTTTCGCACCGGTCGAGGAAGAAGACAAACTGACTGCGGTCTTCGACGGGATGGACCTGCTCTGGTTCAAGGAGGAGGCCGTAATGGACGACAATCCGCCCATACATTTCAAGGAGAACAAGTTCACGAAGATGTTCACGGTGCTGACCGACATGTACGGGCGGCCCGCGTACAATGAATTCGACCCGACCCCCTTCATCTCCTTCTTTTTCACCCTTTTCTTTGCCATGTGCATGGGAGACGCCGGCTACGGCATCCTGCTCATCCTGCTGGGCCTGTACTTGAAAAAGGGAAAGGGTGGCATGGCCGACTTTGGACCTCTGGTCCTGACCCTCGGCATCGCCACTTTCTTCGTGGGCATCGTGATGCACACCTTCTTCGGCGTCAACCTCTACGAGGCGGCCTGGGTGCCGGACTTCCTGAAGAAATGCATGATCACCAAGCCGATCGCCGGCATGGATCCGCAGATGGTGCTTTCCGTCCTGATCGGCATCGTGCACATCTGCGTCGCCCTGGTCATGAAGGCCTACGTGGCCGTAAAGAACAATGGTTTCCTGGGCAGCCTGGGGACCCTCGGCTGGACGCTGCTGATCGTCGGCGGCGTGGTGATCGCGGGCATCTCCCTCATGGGTGTCCTGGACGCGGCGGTCACGAAATGGATCGTCATCGGGCTGGGCATCGTCTCCGCCCTGGGGATCTTCCTGCTGAACGACATCCGCCGCAATCCCCTTAAGAACATCGGGACAGGCCTCTGGGAAACCTACAACACGGCCACCGGCCTGCTGGGCGACGTGCTCAGCTACATCCGGCTCTATGCCCTCGGCCTCGCCGGCGGCATGCTCGGCAACGCGTTCAACTTGCTGGGCGGCATCGTGCTGGGGGACAATCCCGGCTTCATCAGCTGGCCGTTCTGCATCCTGATCCTGGTGGTCGGGCATGCCTTGAACCTGGCCATGTGCTGCCTGGGAGCCTTCGTGCACCCGCTGCGGCTCAACTTCCTCGAGTTCTTCAAGAACAGCGGCTACGAAGGAACCGGCCGCGCCTACGACCCGCTCACATTGAACAATTAATTGAATATTCATAAATCAAAATCAAATCATCATGAATGAAATTTTAGGTTATCTGGGACTCGGTCTCATGCTGGGACTCTCCGGCATCGGCAGTTCCATCGGCACCACGATCGCCGGCAACGCTGCGGAAGGTGCACTGAAAATCAATCCTGAAAAGTCCGGGAACTACATGGTGCTCACCGCCCTTCCCGCCACGCAGGGCATCTACGGCTTCGTCGGTTTCCTCTGGTGGCTGATCCAATACACCATGGCGGATTATGCCGCCTTCGGTCCCGTCCTCTTCGGCGTGGGCGTGAGCGTGGGCATCGGCTGCATGCTTTCCGCCATCCGCCAGGGCCAGGTCTGCGCCAACGGCATCGTCGGCGTGTCCCAGGGCCACAACGTGTTCACCAACACCCTCATCTACGCCGCGCTTCCCGAATTCTACGCGATTCTCGGTCTCGTCGGCGCCATCATGGTGACGATCCTGCTGAAGTAAGTCCTGTAGATCATGCGGTCCATTTTCAAAAATATTTCCTATCTTTAGGACGACCCGTTTAAAAGGATGGCGAAATGAAAATGGACCTCATGAAAAAATACCGGCTGGCAGGCTTGCTCTTGTCCGCCGTTTTGCTGGTCTGTGCGGCCGGATCCTGCCGGCACGACGATCCGGTGGAACCGGACACGCCCGAAGTGCAGGTAGACCCGGCGGAGGCTGCCATCCGGAAACGGATGGAGCTGCTTCCGGGCATCCAGCAAAAGATCCTGCAAGCGCTCACATCCGGACGGATGTGGTACAAGGCGGTCGTCTTCGACAGCAACGGAGCGACCGTCACCCTGTTCGAGGACCGGACCTATTCGGAAACGGCCCTGGCCCTGCCCATCTCCGCGCTGATCTGCTTCGACCGGAGCATTGCGGACGTTCCGGTCGTGACCAACGACGGAAAGGAGTGGAAGGTCAACTCCCTGCGGACGGGCATTCCGGTCTCGCAGGCCACGGACCCGAATGTGCTCCTGCCTGTCTGCGTCTGGTTTGACAAGAACGATCTGTGCTTCTTTCTGAACAACGGCACGCTGGTGCATTTTCCGCGGAGCAGGGAACATCTCCTTGACTCGTTCCGGTTCCGGCAGAAAGAGAACCCTTCCGTCCTGCCCGACATTCTGAAGCGGACCGTCCCGGAGGGCCTCAAGTTCGAGCTGTCCAGCACTGACAAGTCGAGTGTCTTCGTTCCGGTCTTCGACATCACCTGCAAATCCATCACGGTCGGCGGCGTGCCGCAGGTCAGCGGAGAAACCTCCCATGACTTCTCCAGCCCCGTCATCTACCGGATCGAACTCTGGAACGGCGAGACCCTGGACGTCGCCGTCAGCGTGCGCAACATCTATTCCTACAAGTATTTCCCGACCATCCTCATCGACACGAAGGGCGCTCCGATCCTGGACAAGGTAAACTACGTCCTCGGGACGGTGACCTTCCTGGACAAGGACAAGCTCTACTCCGATGTCGACTCGCTCAGCGTCACCATGGGAATCCGGGGCCGCGGACAATCCACCTGGAACATGCCCAAGAAGCCCTACAAGGTGAAGCTGGACAAGAAGAAGCCCGTCTTCGGCATCGCGAAGGAAAAGGACTGGGCCTTGCTGGCGAACTATTCGGACAAATCCTGTCTCCGAAACGTCATCGCCATGAAACTCTCGGAGATCGTGGGGATGTCGTGGACCTTCACCATGCGCCCCGCGAACGTGATCCTCAACGGAAAGCCCCAGGGCCTGTACTGCCTGACGGAACACAAGGAGACCGGCAAGGACCGGGTGAACATCACCCTCGTCACGCCGGCGGACAACGCGGGTGACGCGCTCACGGGCGGCTATTACCTGGAACTGGAGCAAAACGATGCCGATCCGTACGACTACACGGCCCTGTACAAGGCCCCCCTGGTCTTCAACGAACCGGAACGGGCGGAGCTGACGCACGAGCAACGGGTGTACGTCCGCACCTACTTCAAGGATTTCGAGAACGCCCTCGACAACATCGACTTCGCGGACATGGAACACGGCTACCGGCACTACATCGACCTGGATTCCTTCATCGGCAACTATCTGGTGCAGGAAATCACCAAGAACATCGACGGCAACCTGCGGAAGAGCACCTTCCTGACGAAGGAACGGCTGGG
>CABTXO010000096.1 GCA_902488725.1 uncultured Bacteroidales bacterium | reverse complement strand
TTTAAAAAACCCATAAAGAGATTGGAGCAAAAACCCCAGATACGGGAAAACGAAGGAGGGCCGGGCCGCCAGCACGATCTTGTGGGCGGAGAGGTGGATCCCCTTGTCGTAGTTCAGGAAAGGGTAGGAATACAACTTCAGGCTGATCTCCGTCAAGTCGAAGACCCGCGCGGCCATGAACAGGCAGAACGGAACGGAGAGCACGGTCAGCAGGGGGACCAGCGTGATTTCCAAGAAATCCGGGAACCAGGTCACGACCACCGTTGCGTGCGGAAAGGACTTCACCAGCTGCGGATACTTGATCCGGTAGGCCCGCAGCCGCTTGGCCAGCCACAGGCGGCGGAAGCGCCGGATGAGTTCCCGGAAAGCGCCGATGAGCAGGAGAACCGTCAGTTGGAAGATCCACCAGATGCAGACTTGGATGCCCAGCAGGGCGAATCCACACCAGGACAGGATCAGGGATGCGGCCAGGATCGCCAAGGAGGTCCATGCGAACGTCAGGTCGACACGCGGAACCTCCTCCCGGTTCTTCCGGATGGCGGCAATCTGCCACCAGCCGGAGAAGATCAGCAGCACCGGGAAGCACAGCGTGATCAGGCTGTCTGGCAGGAACAGGATGCGGAAGGCAATGATGAGGATGCCGGCGACCAGCACCGGCAGATAGAGCAGAAGGCCGTTGTCCAGCTGATGCGCCTCGTAACGGGCCAGCAGAGAAGTCAGGATGGCGGCCATCAGGGCGGCATATTCCAGCAGCAGGGCGGACGCCATCTGATAAAAATGCGCACCCGGGACGAATGCTTTCCCGATCCCGACCGCCAGGATGAACAGCAGCAGGGACACCAGCAGAATGAGGGCATATTTCCGCTCGCGGAACGCCGGCCGCATGAAGAGCGGAACCCGCTTCACCAGAACACGGACCGACAGGTTCCCAAGAAGGGTCGCGATCAGGAGATAGAAGAGCACCACGAAGGCGAAACCGATCACGATGGGACCGCGCCATTCACTCCGGACCGTGCCGTTGAAATTGACCCGGCCGTATTTGTCGGCGGCATCCCGGAAAGCCTGTCCGACGAAGGCCGGGAGATTGCCGAGTACCTGGAAGAGATTGTCCTGCCCCTCGATGAATATGTTCTTCTGCACGATGTCATACCGGGCACGGGCATAGTCGTAGGCTTGGCGCAGCGTGGAATCGGTCCGGGCATACATTTCGCTGTCCGCGACCAGGCTGCGGCGAAGTTCCTGCAGCGTCTCCAGCAGACGCGCCACGTACCGGAGACACTGCTCCCGGTTCTGGAGGGAAGCCGGATCCAGGGAGCGATGCAGACGGACCGTGTCCTTCACCGTCCCGATGACCGGGGGCAGCGAGCGCAATTCACCCGAAAGCCGCTCGTACCGCTCGATTTCGACATCCAGGTAACGGAGCCTCCGCTCATACGGCTTCCTGCTTTCCTGGAAGGCACGGTACTGGCCTGTGATCTGCTCGAGCGCATATGTCAAATCAAACGTGAAGTCCTGCTGCTGCGAATACAGCATCAGGGACAGTTCGTCGCTGTCCCTCATCAGCTGGACCAGTCCGGCGCGCTGCCTGCCGGTCTCCGCGTTGAACGCAAGCTGTCTGCGCGCCATGTCGGAATGGGCCTTTTCCAGTTCGAAACGCAGCACCCGGAGCGTCTGGGGCAGGTTCCGTTCGTTGAAGACGGCCCGGGCGGGAATGGCCGTCAAAAGCAGGAGAAAAAGTCCGGTGAAGAGTGTGGTGATTTTCTTTTTCATCGAAGGCAGGTTTGTTCGCAAGAGACAAATTTACGAATATTTTTCCGTAAGTTTGCGACCATGATCATCGAGATTTGCTGCGACAGCCTTGAAAAAGCCCTTTCCGCCCAGCAGGCGGGCGCCGGCCGGATCGAACTGTGCGTGGAACTGGCAGTCGGCGGGGTCACCCCGCCCCGGGACCTCATGGAGCAGGTCTTCCGGACCATGCAGATTCCCGTCCACGTGCTGGTGCGCCCGCGTTCCGGGGATTTCCGCTACGCCCCGGAAGAAGTCGGGCAGATGCTGGACACGATCCGCCAAGTCGGGGAATTGTCCGAAAACAGCCGGGCCGAAGGCCGGAACGTGCCCCGGGACGGTGTGGTGATCGGTGCCCTGGATGGAGCGGGCGAGGTGGATGCCGAGGTTTGCAGGCGACTGATCCGGCTCTCCCGGACCCTCCGCCTGTCCGTGACCTTCCACCGGGCGATCGACGTGGCCAAAGACCCCTTGCAGGCCTTCCGGGACATTCTTCCGCTGGGGGTGGACCGGGTGCTGAGTTCCGGAGGAGCCGCATCCGCCTACGAAGGACGCGAGACGCTCGCCCGGATGCAGGAAATCACCCGTGCGGAGCACGGCCCGGTGCTGATGCCCGGTGCCGGCGTCACGGCTGCAAATGTCGGGGACATCCTCCGGGCGACCGGCGCTTCCGAAATCCACGGCTCCCGCATCGAGATCATCCCGGGAGCCGCACTTGCATGAAATTTGCAGCCGTTTGTCTATTCATTCTTGAAACTGCATGAAGAACTTTTCCTTATTCCGCCTGCTCTGCACGCTGATCCTGGCCTTGCTGCCGTTCGCCGGCACGTTTGCGCAGCAGCCCGACTCCACCGCATCGGACACCTTGCACTACCGGCCGCTCTTCGAAACGGATGCGCCCGTCGTCCGCACGCAGCGCAGGAAGATCCGCACCCGTCCCGAAGAAAGCGGCGCCAAGATGATGATGGACCGCCGGGGCAACGCCTGGAAGACCTACAACGTGGACGGGCTCAAGGTGCTCATGAACGTCCGCTACCAGCAACATTTCGGGCGCTACTACCGGATCGACCTCTACATCGAAAACGATACCGACAGCCCGGTGCTGTACGACTTCAACCACACCCGCATCTCCTCCCTGGCCGGTCCGGTGCCGCTGTTCTCGCACGACCGGTACCTCGGGCGGATCAGGAGCCGGAAGAGCTGGAAAACCTTCGGCATCTCGGCGGGCGCCTTGTTCGCATCCCTTTTCGTCGCCGGGATCCTGGACAGCGACCGCGGCCGGAAACGGGCCGACTCCGTCGGGGAAGAAATCCTCCAGGACCTTGCCTCGATCACGATCCAGGAGGCCGGCTACATCGCGTCGGCGCTGATCACGGAGAAGGAAGCGGAAGACATGGACCGCATCGTCCACCGGAACGTCGGCTATCTGGGCACCTACAATATTCCCGCAGGGACGGCGCTGGAAGGCCATGCCTACGCAAAATACCGACCGGGAGCGGAGTGCATCGACATCACGCTCCCGATCGGCGGAAAAGACTACATCTTCCAATGGGACACCCGCAGCCTGGTCAGCGTCGCGGAGGATGACTAATCCAGATTCGGCTCTTCCCAGACTTTCGTCTCCGAACAGCGCAGATTGAGCGAACGGCCTCCGCAGCTCATCCGGAACGCTCCTTCTTCGAGCCGCCACTTGCCGTCGGGACCGACGAAGGCCAGCTCGCTGGCGGGAACGGTCAGCGGGACCGTCTTGCTTTCGCCGGGCTGCAGGTCGATCTTGGTGAATGCCCGGAGCCGTTTCACATCGGGAATCAGGCTCGCAACGAGGTCGCTGGAGTACAGCAGGACCGTTTCCTTGCCGGCTGAATGACCCGTATTCCGCACCGTCACTTCGAATTTCAGCGTGTCCGCTGCCGAAAAGGTGGCGGCATCCGAGGCGGAAGCCCGGTCCAGGCCGGAGATTTCCGAGACCTTGAAGTCCGTGTAGTCGAAGGTGGTGTAGGAGAGTCCGTGCCCGAACGGCCACTGCACGTCCATCACGGCATCGTAGTTGTACTCCCCGGCCATCATCTCGCGGTGCTCCTGCACTTTGTAGTCGTAGGTGTGGATGGCGTTCACATACTTAGAATACGTGAACGGCAGCCGCCCGCTGAAGTTTTCCTCTCCGGACAGCAGGGAGGCGAGGGCGTCTCCACCGAAATTGCCGGGAAGCATCACGTCCACGACGGCTTTCGCCAGGGGCTCGATGTCCGCGATGATCCGCGGGCGGCCCTCGTTCAGGACCAGCACCACGGGCTTCCCCGTAGCGGCGAGGGCCTTGACCAGATTCCGCTGTTTCGCGGACAGGTGGAGGTCGTCCATGTTGCCGGGAGTCTCGCAGTAGGAATTCTCGCCCACGCAGGCGATGATCACCTGGGCCCGGTATGCCGCAGCGACCGCCTGTCCGATCCGGGTGTCATCCTCCGCCTGCCAGTCCCCGCCGGGGAGATAGGTCACGCCCGGGGAATAGACGACGTTCTCTTCCCCGAACTTCTGCGCCAGGGCTTCGAAGATGGTGTTGCAGTCGCCTGCATACAGGTCTCCGTTCCCCTGCCAGGTGTAGGTCCAGCCGCCGTTGAGGGTCCGCATGGAATGGGCATTGGGACCGGTGACCAGAATCCGGGTGCCGTATTCAAGCGGCAGCAGCCGGTCTTCGTTCTTCAAGAGGACCTCGGATTCCACCGCAGCCCGGTAGGATGCATCCTGAAATTCCTTGGAGCCATATTTGTCATAGCAGCTCACGTCCCAGAAAGGGTGGTCGAAGAGGCCGAGCCGGAATTTGAGCCGGAGGACCCGCCGGACGGCATCATCGATGCGCGTCATCGGGATCCGGCCTTCGTCCACCAGCTCCTTCAGCCAGGTGCAGGCCGCCGGATTGTTCGGTTCCATAATCATGTCGATCCCCGCGTTGATCCCCAGCGCCACGGCCTCCTTCATGTCGGCGGCGACATGGTCGCGCACGAACAGGTTGGCGATGTCCGCCCAGTCCGTGACAATCATCCCGTCCCAGCCCAGCTGCTCCTTGGCCCAGCCGGTAAGCAGTTCCCTGTTGGCATGGGTGGGCATCCCGTTGATGGAGCCAGAGTTGACCATCAGGGTCAAGGCGCCTGCCTGCAGGCACTGCTTGAAGGGACGGAAAAACTTTTCGCGGAGATCCTGGACGGGAACATAGGCAGGCGTCCGGTCCTTGCCGCTGAACGGCACGCCGTAGGCCAGGTAATGCTTGATGCTCACACCGACATGGTGCAGGTCGATGTGGTTCGGATCGCTGCCCTGGGCGGCACGGGTTTCGGCTTCAGCCATCACTGCGGACAGACAGGGATCCTCCCCCCAGCTTTCCCACTGGCGTGACCAGCGGGCGTCACGGCCCAAGTCCATCACCGGCGAAAACACCCACGGGATCATCGCCGCGCGGGTCTCGTAGGCCGTGATCTCCCCCATCGCCCGGGCATGGTCCGGATTGAAGGTGGCTGCGAGGTTGACCTCCTGAGGAAAAAGAGTTGCATCGGTCAGATAGCTGGCCCCATGGATCATGTCCATCCCGTAGATCGTCGGGATGCCGATGAGTTCCAGGGATTTTTCCTGGATCTTGCGGACGGTTTCCGCAGTGAGGACGCGGCTGCGGGCCGTGTCGCCGAATGTGTTCAGGATGGAGCCGACTTTGAAGTCTCCGAAAACCTTGGCGATCTTGTCCATGTCCAGTTCGGGCTTGCCCGGGACGCAGATCGCCGAAGCCGTCAGCTGGACCATCTGACCCACCTTTTCTTCCAAGGTCATACTCTTGAGGACACTGTCGACTCGGGCTTCGAGGGCCTTGTCCAGCGGAATGGCCCGGACGGTCGCGGTTTCTTGTTTGCCTGCGCAGCCGGAAAGCAGGAGAGCTGCCAGCAGCAGGACGAAAGACGAACGGGAGTGTTTCATATTCATAATGTGTTGTGTGTCTTCAATGTATCGGCAATTGCGAGGGAATCCGCCAGCTGGCGGTACCGGCGGAGGACCGAATCCAGCGCCGGGCGGTGCTGCGGCGGCACGGGATCCGCGGGCGGCGATTCCAGCTTGAGCGGATTGACGGGGGTGCCGTTTTTCCACACCCGGAAATCCAGGTGCGGGCCGGTCGACGCGCCCGTGGAGCCGACATAGCCGATCACCTCCCCCTGGCGAACCCTGGTGCCGGCCTTGATGCCGCGGGCAAAGCCGGAGAGATGCAGGTAGGCGGTGGTGTAGGTGGAATTATGGCGGATCTTGACGGTGTTGCCGCCGCCCCCGCTCCAGCCGGCACTCAGGACCGTCCCGTCGCCGATGGACATCACGGGGGTGCCCTTCGGGGCGGCGTAGTCTACGGCCGTGTGCGGCTTGACGCAGCCTGTAATCGGATGCCGCCGGTGGTAGGAAAAACCGGAACTGATGCGCGTAAACCGCAATGGAGCCTTCAGGAAGGCCTTTCTGAGACTCTCCCCTTCTGCGTTCCAGTACAGGTTGCCGCCGTCTCCCTGGTCGAACCGGACCGCCGGGATGACGGTTGTGTCGCGCAGAAACTCGGCGTAGTAGACGGTATCGATGCCGATGACGGTCCCTTCCACGGAACGCTGGCTGTAAAGGACCTTGAAGCGGTCCCCGCGCTGCAGGCCGAAGAAGTCCACGGTCCAGGCATAGATCTCGGAAAGCGAAAGTATCAAGTCGGGGGACATGCCGGCAACGGTCATGTCGTTCCACAGACAGGACCGGATGGTGACGTCCGAGAACCGGCGGGTGGTAACGACCGGTCGGGAAAATTTCCAGACTTTCAGCGGACGGGCACAGCGGAAGACGATC
>CABTXO010000095.1 GCA_902488725.1 uncultured Bacteroidales bacterium | reverse complement strand
GGAAGGAGACTGCATCGTCGTCGAAAACAATGTCCTTCCGATGGCCGGGCAATTCCACGAATCAGGGACCGGGCTTGCGACACTCGCGCAACGGTACAGGCTCCTCGCAGGGAAAGACATCGAGTTCCTTTCCACCGAGAAGCACTTTGCGGTGCGCCTCCCCGTGATCAGAACACAAGACTTGCATGAAAGCGTTGATTATTGAAGATGAAAGGGCTCTTTCCGCCCGGCTGGCATCCATGCTTCGGAAATTGAGACCGGATCTTGAAGTTGTCGCAAGCACGGCGAGTGTCACGTCTTCGGTGCTGGCGATCCAAAGCCACCCGGACCTGGATGTCATCTTCGCGGACATCCGCCTGGAGGACGGGTACTGCTTTGAAGTCTTCGACGAGGTCGAGACGGATGCCTTCATCGTGTTCACGACGGCATACGATGAATATGCGCTCAAGGCGTTCGACTACAACTGCATCGATTATTTGATGAAGCCGCTGCAGCCGGACGACCTCGAGGATGCTTTGAAGCGGCTCGAACGCCGGGAGCTCGCCACCGGCCTGTCGGAAGCCCGGTCGGTCGCGCGCAACATGCGCGCCGAAAAAGTGCCGTATCGGCATCGGCTTGAAGTCCACCGGGGAGACCTTTCGTCCATTGTCGCCGTCGAAGATATCGGCTATGCAACCTATGCGCAGGAAAAAGTGACCGTCTACTGCACAGACGGGACGCACGGGATGCTCTCCTGTTCCCTGCATGTCTTGCAGGAAAGCCTGGATCCGGAATCTTTCGTCAGAATAAACAGGACCGCCATCGTGAACCTCCGGCACATCGCAGGCATCCGGTACTCCTTCACCAGGAACAAAACCCTGATCATGAAGGAACCTTTTTCCGGCGCGAGACTGGAGACGAACGCAAAAACGGCCAACGCCATCAGAAAAGCGCTCGGAACCTCCGTGAAAAAATAGCAGTCGCCCCCGGAGGCATTGACTGACAGGCGGCATGGGCCGGCAACAGACAAGGCCGGAACGTTGCGGGTTCCGGCCTTGTCAAAAGCGGTAATGAATATTCCTTACTCGGCGTTGCGGTCACGGCGGGGTCCGCGGCCGCGGCCACCGCGACGGTCGTCACGGTCTCTGCGGTCACGACGGTCACGACGGTCGCCACGGTCTCCGCGCGGGACGCGAGGTCCGCTCTGGGCGTTGGCGGCGGTTCCGGCGTTCGGACTGAGGTCCTGCTTGCCGTAACGCTCACCGTTCATGATCCACACCTTGATTCCGAGGGCGCCGACCTTCGTGCTGGCGACGGCCAGTGCGTAGTCGATGTCCGCGCGGAACGTGTGGAGCGGCGTACGTCCTTCCTTGAACATCTCGCTGCGGGCCATTTCGGCTCCGCCCACGCGGCCGGCGATCTGAACCTTGATGCCCTCCGCACCGACGCGCATGGTCGAAGCGATGGCCATCTTGATCGCCCTTCTGTAGGAGACGCGGCCTTCGATCTGACGGGCAATGCTGTCCGCGACGATGTGCGCATCCACTTCCGGACGCTTGATCTCGAAGATGTTGATCTGGACGTCCTTCTTCGTGACCTTCTTCAGCTCTTCCTTCAGCTTGTCGACTTCCTGTCCGCCTTTGCCGATGATGAATCCGGGCCTTGCGGCATGGATCGTCACGGTAATGAGCTTGAGGGTACGTTCGATGACAATCTTGGAAATGCTGGCTTTGGCCAGACGGCTCATGAGATACTTGCGGATCTCATAGTCCTCCGCGATCTTCTCCGCATAGTTACCACCGCACCAGTTAGAGTCCCAACCACGGGTGATACCGATTCTGTTAGAAATAGGATTTGTTTTCTGTCCCATATTACTTATTCTCCTCTGATGTTGTGGGTTTCTTGACATCCAGGACGACGGTCACATGGTTGGAACGCTTGCGGATCCGGCCCGCACGGCCCTGCGGCATCGGGCGGACACGCTTGATCGTACGGCCTTCGCCGACCATGATGGTCTTGACGTAGACGTTGCCGTTGTCCAGTTCTTTGCTGTTCTCCTGATTCTTCGCTTCCCAGTTGGCAATCGCGCTGCGGAGGAGTTTTTCAAGGCGGACAGATGCCTCCCGCCTGCTGAAGTGCAGCAGGTCGAGTGCATGGTTGACTTCCACTCCCCGGACGGTGTCAGCGACAAGGCGCATCTTGCGCGGGGAAGTAGGCACGTTGTTCAGCTTTGCGAACGATGTATTTTTCTTGGCTTCCTTGATCTTTTCGGCCATCAGTCTTTTACGAGCTCCCATAATGAAATTTCTTTTGCTTTATTACTTATTGTTGCCCGAATGACCTCTGAAAGTTCTGGTCGGCGCAAATTCGCCAAGCTTGTGACCCACCATGTTCTCCGTAATGTAAACAGGAATGAACTTGTTTCCATTATGAACGGCGACGGTGTGTCCGACAAAGTCAGGAGAAATCATGCTGGCGCGGGACCAGGTCTTGACGACCTCCTTCTTCCTGCTGCCATCATTCATAGCAAGAATTCTTTTCTCCAGGGCTTCCTGAATGTAGGGACCTTTTCTTAATGAACGACTCATAATCTTACAATTTAATTCCGTTTAACTACTTCTTCTTTCTTCTCTCGATGATGAACCTGTTGGACGTAGCCTTCGGATTGCGCGTCTTGTAGCCCTTTGCAGGCAGACCCTTGCGGGAACGCGGGTGACCTCCGGACGCACGACCTTCTCCACCACCCATCGGGTGGTCGACAGGGTTCATCACGACACCACGGTTGTGAGGCCTGCGGCCAAGCCAGCGGCTGCGGCCGGCCTTTCCGGAGGACTCCAGATTATGATCGCCGTTCGAAACGGTACCGACCGTCGCGCGGCAGGACACCGGCACCATGCGGGTCTCGCCCGAAGGCAGACGAAGAATGGCGTGGTTGCCTTCACGGGCGGCGAGCTGTGCGAACGTGCCGGCGGAACGTGCCATGGCGGCACCTTGGCCGGGACGCAGCTCGATGTTGTGCACGAGCGTACCGACAGGTATTTCGGCGAGCGGAAGAGCGTTGCCCGGTTCAGGAGCGACTCCGGAACCGGATTCGACGATCTGACCGACCTTGATGCCGGCAGGGGCGATGATATAGCGCTTTTCGCCGTCTTCGTACTCGACAAGGGCGATGCGGGCGCTGCGGTTCGGATCATATTCAATGGTCAGAACCGTTGCCTTCACGTTGTCCTTGTTGCGCAGGAAGTCGATGATGCGGTACATGCGCTTGTGCCCGCCGCCGCGGTAGCGGACGGTCATCTGACCGGTGTTGTTGCGTCCACCGGTGCTTTTGAGGGGCTCCAACAGAGGCTTGTAAGGCTTCTTGGCGGTGATCTCGTCAAATGCGGAGATCGCCATGTTTCGCGTGCCGGGCGTTGCCGGCTTGAATTTTCTGATTGCCATTGCGTCGTCCCTCCTTAAATGTTGCTGTAAAAATCAATCTTGTCGCCTTCCGCCAGCGTGACGTAAGCCTTCTTGAAATGATTCATCCGGCCTCTGAGCACGCCCGTCTTGGAATAGCGGGATTTTCTTTTTCCGTGGTAGTTGACGGTGTTGACTTTCGTCACCTTCACATTGTAGAACTGCTCGACGGCATCCTTGATCTGCGGCTTGTCCGCCTTGCGGTCAACGATGAAGCCGTAGCGGCCCCACTTTTCGCTCTCCGCCGTCATCTTCTCGGTTACGATCGGTTTCAATAATATTCCCATCTCTTTGCTCTTTTAACGGTTGGCGGCTCTTTCGGAGAGGACATCCTGAATACCATCGGTGAGCACGAGTGAATCCGCGTTCATGATGTTGTAGGTGTTCAGTTCGTTCAGCGTGATGACCTTGACCTCCGGAAGGTTGCGTGATGAAAGATAAATGTTGTCGGAGTTCTCCGGAAGGACAAAGAGGATTTTCCTGCTGCCGGCCTTGATCGCATCAAGGATGTGCATGAATTCCTTCGTCTTGGGAGCATCCATGGCAAACGGCTCCACGAAAATGATTGCATTTTCCTGGGCCTTGTATGTGAGCGCGGAGAAACGGGCCAGGGATTTCACCTTCTTGTTGAGTTTCGTCCGGTAGATGCGGGGATCGGGACCGAACACACGGCCGCCGCCCACATAGATGTTGGCTTTCAAGCTGCCGTGACGCGCTCCGCCACCGCCTTTCTGGCGACCTTGCTTCTTGGTGGAATAGGAGACCTCGCTTCTGTCCTTCGTCTTCGCGGTGCCCTGGCGACGGTTCGCCAGATGCTGAATGACATCCAGATAGATCGCGTGATCGTTCGGCTCGACACCGAAGACCTTCTCGTCGAGGACGACCGTCTTACCCGAAGGCGTACCGTCAATTTTCAAAACAGGCAATTCCATAACCTTATACCTCCAATGTTACATAAGAACCTTTGGCCCCGGGTACAGAGCCTTTCACGACGAGAATGTTGTTTTCAGGGATGATCTTGACAACCTCGAGATTGGTCACCTTGACCCGTTCGTCACCCATGTGGCCGCCCATGCGCATTCCGGGGAAGACGCGGGAAGGCCAGGAAGACGCACCGAGAGAACCCGGCTTGCGCAGTCTGTTGTGCTGTCCGTGGGTCGCTCCGCCGACTCCCTGGAAGTGATGGCGGTGGACGACGCCCTGAAAACCTTTACCTTTGGAAGTACCGACCACATCCACGTACTTGACGCTTTCTTTGAACACGTCGCCTACGGAAAGGGTGCCTCCCAGTTTGAGTTCCCCGCCGAAGTCCGCCGGAAATTCGACGAGCTTGCGCCGGGGTGTGGTTCCTGCCTTTTTGAAGTGCCCCAGAAGAGGCGCGCTGGTGTGTATTTCTTTGATTTCGTCATAGGCAAGCTGTACGGCGGCATAACCATCTTTTTCGACCGTACGCAATTGCGTGACAACACACGGACCAGCCTCGATGACGGTGCATGGAATGTTCTTTCCATCAGCACCGAAAACGGAAGTCATTCCGATTTTCTTTCCAATTAATCCAGGCATTGGTTTGATAATTAATTGTTTATAAACGCTTTACGCTTTACTCCGCAGTTTTGCGGGCTGCAAATATACCGATAATTTTCGGAATTAACAAGGTTTTCAACAATCCCTAACCCTTTGTCCTGCATATTCTTTGTGAATATCCGCCCGTCTGCTTATCTTTGCAGGACGGAAAACGACCGGAGGAATGGACTTTTTGGCGCTGAATATATTCGGATTTCTGAACTTCTCGTTCACGGATCTTGTCGACATCCTGATGGTGGCGGCGAGCATCTATTTGATGTTCAAGTGGATCAAAGGATCCGCGGCCATGAACATCTTCATCGCCATCCTGATGCTCTTCGTGCTCCGGGTGATCGTGACCGCCTTCAACATGCGGCTGATGTCCGCCCTGCTGGGCACCTTCCTGGATGTCGGCGTGCTGGCGCTCATCATCATCTTCCAGCCTGAGATCCGGCACTTCCTCAACAAGTTCGGTTCCCGCTACGGTGTCTCCGGCAAGGGCGGAGCGTTTATCAACAAACTTTTCGGCATCAAGGAGACCCAGATGGGGAACGAGGCCGTGAACGAACTGACGGAGGCCTGCCGGGCCATGTCCGAGAGCAGGACCGGTGCGCTGATCGTGATCCCCGGAAAGGAGTCGCTCGATTTCGTGATCGAGACCGGAGACATGGTGGACGCAATGGTCCGACGCCGGCTCATCATGAACATATTCTTCAAGAACTCCCCCCTCCACGACGGAGCGATGATCATCAGCGGGAAGCGCATCGTGGCGGCCCGCTGCACCCTCCCGATCACCGAACGGAAGGATATCCCCCCCCAGTACGGCATGCGCCACAAGGCGGCGATCGGCATTTCGGAAGAGACTGACGCCGAGGTGATCGTGGTGTCCGAGGAGACGGGCGGCATCTCCTTCGTCAAGAGCGGGACGCTGACCCCCATCAGCAACATCAATGAACTGAAGATCCTGCTGGGGGTCGCGGTGGACAAGTCCAAGACGCACCCGGAGGAAGAGAAGGCGCACGGAGAGGAGGAACAGGCGGAAACGACACCGCAGAACCAGGAGGCCGACGCGGAACAATGATGGAAGAGAACGGGAGCCTGATCGACATGCGGCTGGAAAGCAAGTTGGGATTCGACCGGATCCGGACGATGATTTCAAACCGTTGTTCCACGGACTACGCCACCGCCCGCGTGGCGGACGAAACCTTCTCGACCGACCCCAAGGAAATTGTCAAGCGGCTCTCCCTCACCGACGAGATGCGGCTGATCGTGATGTTCGAGGAGGGTTTCCCGACCAACGGCTACATCGACTGCCTGGACTTTCTGCGCCCGTTGGAGAAGGAGGGATATTCCATCGACCTCCATGCGCTGGGCAAGCTTCGCACCCTGGTTGAAACCGTCCGGAAACTGACCCGGTTCTTCTCCGGCATCAAGGACGGGGTCTACCCCAACCTCAAGCGCATGACCGCCCCGATCGAGAGCTTCCCGGAAGTCCAGCGCCGGATCGACCTCATCCTGGACCGGTTCGGAGACGTGAAGGACAGCGCATCGGACAAACTCCAGGAGATCCGCCGGTCCCTTGCTTCCAAGGAGTCGGCCATTTCGAAGCGGGCCAATGCAATTCTGCGGCAGGCACAGGCGGACGGACTCGCAGACGC
>CABTXO010000094.1 GCA_902488725.1 uncultured Bacteroidales bacterium | reverse complement strand
GTGGTGGTCAGCCACGACCGCTGGTTTCTGGACCGCATCGCCACCCACATCCTCGCCTTCGAAGGCGACTCGCAGGTCTACTTCTTCCAGGGGACCTATTCCGAATATGAAGAGAATAAAAAGATGCGCCTGGGCAATGTCGAGCCCAAGCGCTTCAAATACCGGAAACTGACGAAGTAGGCTTCCCGGTCCGTTCAGCCGGCAGCCGGTCCTATTCCAACGAGAACACGACCTCCACCCGGGATGTCACGCCTTGCTCGCCGGTCGGGACCAAGGCCTCGTCCACAGCGAAATCGGCTTTCGATTCCGCGGCGATGTTGGACATCAGCGACTGCCCGCGCGCGACATCCTCGCCCATGCTTTCCGAAAGGGTCAGCACCTTTCCGAGCTTCCTTCCGCAGAGTTCGGCATACTGCATTGCCTTGTCCTGCGCTTTCCCGTAGGCCAGTTCGCGGCTCTGCCTGAACAGGACGGCCTTCTGCTCGATGTCGAAACGGATGTTCTGGACTTCCACCCGGTCCAGCGCCACCAGTTTGTCCAGCAGGGAGGACAGCCTTTCCGGAGTCTCGACCAGGTTGCGCACCGTTACGACGAGCGTCTGTTCCGCCCGCTGGCCGATCCGGATGCGGCGACCGCCTCGATACTCGTATTCTACCTCGTAGTTCAGCGTGAGGGTCCGGATGTCCTTGCTTTCGATTTTTTCGCTCTGCAGCACGTCGATGACCTGCCGCATCTTCTGCTCAACGGCGGACTTAGCCTCCAGGGTCGTCGGTGCGGTGTTGGCAAAACGGATGTCCAACTTCGCCATGTCCGGCCGGGCCTGGACCGTTCCGATGCCGGAGACCGTAACGGAGTTTGGATTCTCCTGCCCGTCCGAGCGGCAGGATGCCAGAGACAGCAGCACCAAAGCAGCGATTGCCGTCATCCAATGAGATGTTTTCATGTTTTGAATATTTAAAAAGATGTTCATGGCAGGGTCAAAACACGATTTCAAGCAAGTTTCGTGCAAAATCGTTATCTTTGCTGCTTCACAACACGGACACGGAATTGAACTGCAAACTTGTCATCCTGGATTTCGACGGGACGGTCGGAGACACCAACGAATTGATCATCGGGACGATGCTCGCCACGATGGCCGAACTGGGGCTGGAAAGGCGCAGCCGGGAGGCCTGCAACGCCACCATCGGTCTGCCGCTGGCGCAGTGCTTCCGGGTGCTCTACCCCGGTCTCCCGGACGACCGCATCGAGGCATGCGCCGACTCCTACCGGGATATATTCAGGCGTCTCCAGCCTCAGATCCACACGCCTCTCTTCCCCCACGTACGGGAAACGATGGCCGAACTCAAGTCCCGCGGAATCTTGATGTCGCTCGCGAGCAGCCGCCGGCACGATTCGCTCCAGCGCATGACGGAGGAAGTGGGCATCGGGGAATATGTTTCCTTCCTGATCGGAACGGACGAGGTGGAACACCCCAAGCCGGAACCCGAGCTGGTGCTGAAGACCCTGGCGCATTTCGGACTGCGGCCCGAGCAGGCCCTGGTGGTCGGGGATGCCCCCTACGACATCCTGATGGGGAAGGCCGCCGGCTGCCGCACCTGCGCCGTCACCTACGGCAACGGCTCGCGGGAAGCCCTCGCGGCCGCCGGTCCCGACCGGATCGCGGACGACTTTGCGGACATTCTCACGCTGCTCTGAGTCACCTGCCGAAGCGCCACCCGCAGCGGTCTCCAAGGGCACTTTTCACAAGACGCTGTTCATGAATATGTTACGCAATAACCGCATGGAGGGCTACCCCGTATAGGCTATAGCCCTCCATCGCGATTTTATGTAAGTAATTTATTCAGAATAATTTCCGAGAATGGTCTCTGGAGACCTTCCGAGCGTTAGAATTTCAGGCTGAGACCGCCGAGGACGGTCGCCCGGGGCATCGGGAAACCGAGCATCGTCTGATACTCCTGGGCCAGAAGGTTCTCGCCCCGCAGCAGGATTTCCATCCAGTCGAAGACCCGGTAGGACGCACGGGCGTTCACCAGCACGTAGGCCTCCGTGGTGTCGCCCTTCAGATCCACCCGGAGGTGGTCGACCCACATCCCGCCGAGCCGGAAGGAGAATCGGCCCGGATGGTAGTTCGCGCCGGCGTAGAGCTTGTGCCGGGGAGCTCCGGTGACGGGGGTCTTCATGTCCAGGTAGCTGTAGTTGGCGTTAAGAATCAGGTTGTCCAGCACGCGCCAGTCGGCGGAAGCCTCCACGCCCATGTTCGTGAACGATCCGACATTCTGGTTCTTCGGCTTGCCGTCCAGCGGCGCCACCACGATGAGGTTGTCCCCCTCGGTGTAGAAGAGGCTGAGCTCCGTGTTCAGGCGGCCGTCCAGAAAATGATGTCCGACCGTGAAGTCATAGCTCCACGCACGCTCCGGCTTAAGATCCTTGTTGGCGGGCGGGAACATGTAGAGCTCGCGCATGTTCGGGGTCCGGAAGCCCTTGGAGGCGGAAAGTTTCAGATAAGTGCCCCGGGCAGGGTTCCAGGAGACGCCCGCCTGCGGAACCCATTCTCCGCCATAGAGGCTGTTGTGCTCGTAGCGGATGCCGGCATTGAACATGAATTCGCCCAGTTGCTGCTGTTCGAACACATAGCCGGCGAATTCCTGCAGATGGATGTGGTCGGCATAGACCTCCGTCGTAGGATTCCGGTAAGCGTTGCCTCCGTAAAGCTTGGCATCGAATCCGGCGGTCAACGTGTTGCCTTTGAACAGGTTGAAGGCCTGGAACACCGTCGCACCGCCCATGTAGTCGGTCCCGTGGAAGAGAAATTCCTGCGGCTTTCCGCCGGCCTTGTAGCCGTCGTTGATGATGTGGTTGCCCCAGGCATAGAAGAGGTTGACCTCGCCCTGCGTGCGGGCATATTCATTGGCCAGCGAAAATCCGCCCATGCCGCGGATGACATCGGCGGTGGCATCCAGCATCGGCGCGTCCACGGAACCGGGATTCTGAGACTTCGCTTCCATCAGGTTGAAGCTGCCGCTGAGGGACCAGCGGTCTGAAAGCGCGTAGCCGAGACGCGCGAAGCCGCTCTTGGAATTGAAGGCGGAGTTCACGCGGTGACCGGCCGTCCGGTCGTAGTTGAGCCCGGACGAAAGGGTGAAGCGGCCGGATCGGCAGTTGTCGGTGACCGAGCCGCGGCAGGTCCCGTAGGAGCCACCCAATAATTTGATGCGCAGTTCGTTACCATCCTTCACGGGCCGGCGGGTGATAATGTTGATCGCCCCGCCCATGGCGTTGGAGCCATACAGGACGGAGGAGGCCCCCCGGGAAACCTCGACGCGCAGGGCGTCGGCGGCGATGTACTGGTCCGCGACAGGGTGTCCGTAGACGGCCTCGTATTGCGGATGGCCGTCGATCAGGACGAGGACCCGTCCCGCTCCGGCCCTGAAGCCGCGCAGGCTGATGCTGCCCGCGGATCCGCCCGACACCCCGTAGCCGGTCACGCCACGGCTTGTGACGAAGAGCCCCGGCACCTGCTCCATCAGCACGGGCATCAGCACATTCTGATCACGCTGTTCAAGGTCCGTGCGGCCGACCACGGAGACGGGGACCGGCAGGATGTCCCGCGGGACACTCACCCGGGTGCCGGTCACGACCGATTCGGAGAGGGTGTCGCGCACTTCATGAAGTGTGTTCCCCCCATCCGCAGCCGCTGCGAAGAGGGCACAAAAAAGGAGGCCGCCTGCTGCGAGCACCGACCGTACGATTGCGTCAAGTCGTTTCATGTGACGATTAAATTCCATCAAGCAAATATATGAAGATCCGGCCGTTTTTCCGTACATTTGGCCATAAATTCATGCCGAATATGAAGATATATGTGGCAAGCAGCTGGCGGAACGCCTTCCAGCCCCGGGCGGTGGAAGGCCTGCGGGCGGCGGGCTTCGAGGTGTACGACTTCCGCCATCCGGGTGCCGGCATCGGGGGATTCCATTGGTCGGATGTCGATCCGGCCTGGCAGGATTGGTCGGTGGCGCAATATTGCGAAGGTCTGCGGCATCCGGTCGCGGAAGCGGGATTCGGCCGGGATCTCGCCGCGATGAAGGGCTGCGACGCCTGCCTGCTGGTCCTTCCCTGCGGCCGCTCGGCGCACACAGAGGCTGGCTGGTTCGCCGGTTCCGGCAAGCCGGTGGCCGCCTGGCTCCCGGAACCGCAGGAGCCGGAGCTGATGTACAAACTCTTCGACTGCGTCACGGGTTCACTGGATGAAGCGGTCGCCTATTTCAAGGAATATGATTGAAGACCGCGGATCCCGCATCACCTGCGGGACCCCGGCCCTGCAGCGGGGGGGAAAAAAGTGTCAGAAGGAGTACCGGAGACCAGCGAGCAGCATGCCCTGCCAGCCGAAGCCGGTTTCCACGAAGCCGCGGAAGTGCGGCCCGCCGAAGTCGACGGCGACCGGGGAGAACTGGAAGGCGAAGGAATAGCTGGACTGCGTCCCGGAGGCGGCAGCGGCGTCGTCCCGGGAGACGGTGTTCATCGACATCGACATCGCCCCGACCGCCACCTTGGAATACATTGAAACGCGGGGTTTCCGGAACCAGGAGGCTTTGGCAGCCGGCATCAGGGAGACAATCCGGTACGCCTCTCCGTATTTTTCGTACCGGGCATTCCCGTCGGCATCCGCTTCTGCAATCCGTGTCCGATCGAGACTGCAGGCGGAATATGCGGCGACGCCTCCGAGGGACACGACCCTGCCGAGGGTGTGGAAATATTCAAGGCTCAGGGCTCCGGTGGAGGAGAAATGGTCGAAGGAGACGAGACCGAAGGTGAAGAGCGTTCCGAACACGTTGGCCATCACAACGGCCACGTCGACAGCCGGAACCACTCCGTACGCGACAGAAATTTCATTGGCGGGCGGATTCACCGGAAGGGCCGGGGAAGATGTCCGGGCGCCCGAAGGCAGCGAAAAGAAAACGGCGAAGAGCGCCGAAAGGAGGAAGTGTTTCATATGTCAAAAAGTTCGGGCACAAGCATCACGATGTCGGTTCGATGACACTGATGCACCGTTTTTAGTACCCCCGCGCAGATTCGAACTGCGATCTTCGGAACCGGAATCCGAAATTCTATCCATTATACTACGGGGGCAAATCCGGACTGCAAAGATAGTAAATTTGTGGATTCGGAAAAAGAAATGCGGAGAAATTCGAGTATTTCATAGAAAAAATCAAATAATATTTCAAAACGGACAAATAATGTTTGTGAAAAAGATGGTTTTGCGGGAGAAATGGCCCGAAATTCGTTAACTTTTTGTATTTTTGTATGAATATATGTACACCTGCATTTTATGACGAAAGCATACATTTTCCCCGGCCAGGGATCCCAGTTTCCCGGGATGGCCAAATCTCTCTACGAACACAACGCCAAGGGCAGAGAACTGCTGGAGCAGGCGAATGAAATCCTCGGATTCCGCATCACGGACATCATGTTCGACGGCACGCCGGAGGACCTGAAGGCGACCCGCGTCACCCAGCCCGCGATCTTCCTGCACTCCGTGGTCCTGGCGAAATGCCTGCCGGGCTTCGCCCCGGCCATGGTCGCCGGGCATTCCCTCGGAGAATTCTCCGCGCTGGCCGCCGCCGACGCAATCCGTTTCGCGGATGCCCTCCGGCTGGTCCACATCCGCGCGACCGAGATGCAGAAATGCTGCGAGAAAGTGCCCGGCGCCATGGCCGCGATCATCGCCCTCCCCGACGACAAGGTGGAGGAGATCTGCGTTTCCTGCGGCGGCATCGTGATTCCCGCCAACTACAACTGCGACGGCCAGATCGTGATCTCCGGTGAAGCGGCCGCCGTGGAGGAAGCCTGCGGGAAGGCGAAGGCCGCCGGCGCCAAGCGCGCCCTGCCCCTTCCGGTCGGCGGCGCCTTCCACTCCCCGCTCATGGAACCCGCCCGGGTCGAACTCGGGAAGGCGATCGAAGCGACGGAGATCGTGAAGCCCGTCTGCCCGGTCTACCAGAACGTGAGCGCACTGCCCGTCACCGATCCCGCCGCCATCAGGCGGAATCTGCTCGCGCAGCTGACCTCCCCGGTCCGCTGGAACCAGAGCGTGAAGAACATGCTCGCGGACGGTGCGGACTGGTTCATGGAAATCGGTCCCGGAACCGTGCTCCAGGGCCTTGTGAAACGCATCGCCGGCAACCCTGAGCTGCCCGTTGAAGGTCTCTCCGGTCTTGATTGATCCCCTGTCACGACATAACACATACAACGTTAACGATATGGCAAAAGAAAAGAAATTCATTACCTGTGACGGCAACACCGCAGTCGCCAACATCGCCTACCTCTTCAGCGAGAACGCCTGCATCTACCCGATCACACCCTCCTCCCCGATGGCCGAGAACATCGACGAATGGGCGGCCCACGGAAAGAAGAACCTCTGGGGCGAATCCGTGACGGTCACCGAAATGCAGAGCGAGGCCGGCGCCGCGGGCGCCGTCCACGGCTCCCTGCAGGCCGGCGTGCTTACGAGCACCTTCACGGCCTCCCAGGGTCTCCTGCTGATGATTCCGAACATGTACAAGATGGCCGGCGAGATGCTGCCCGCCGTCTTCCACGTGTCGGCCCGTACGCTCGCCACCCACGCCCTCTCCATCTTCGGAGACCACCAGGACGTGATGGCCTG
>CABTXO010000093.1 GCA_902488725.1 uncultured Bacteroidales bacterium | reverse complement strand
TCGAGACCGCGTACCGTTCCCAACGTTTCCCGGCGACGATCAGCACGGAATCGCTGATGGCCTGTCCGGAAAGGCTGGTGCCGGCGGCGCGGAAGGTGACGGGAATATGCAGCCGGGAGGCTGTCGCCAGCAGCTTCGAGACCTCCTGTTCATTGTCCGACCGGATGACGATCTGCGGGACGAGCCGGTAGAAGCCGGCGTCGGTGCCCCAGGCGAAGCGCCGCAGTTCATCGGTATAGATCCGTTCCGCAGGCAGAAAGCCCCGGATCTCGGACAGGAAGGCGGATTGTGCATCGGTCATGTTCAGCCCAGATAGACGATGATATGGTACATCATGAGACCGGAGGCGATCAATTTGATGCCCGTCCCGAACAGGACGCCGGAACAGATTAACTCATCGCGGCTTCAACATCATCCGGCTGGATGGGCAGGCGGTTCGGGCCGGTGAAGCGGGCGCCGTCCTCCGTCACGAGCACGTCGTCCTCCAGGCGGATGCCGCCGAAATCGTAGTAGCTCTCCAATTTTTGGTAATTCACGAAGCCCCTGTCCCGCTTCTCGCTCTTCCATTTCTCGATCAGCGCCGGAATGAAGTAAATGCCCGGCTCGTCGGAGATGAAGTTCCCCGGCACCAGCCTGCGGGCCATCCGGAGGCTGCCGAGCCCGAGTTGCGTGGAGCGTTTCTGGTCCGGATCGTACCCGACCAGATCCTCTCCGAGATCCTCCATGTCATGTACATCCAGACCGATGTTGTGGCCCAGGCCGTGCGGCTGGAACAGTCCAGCGATCCCCTCGGCGACCATGTTGTCCAGATTGCCGCGGACGATGTCCAGCGAACGGAGATTCTCCAGCATCAGCCGCGCAACGGCCAGGTGCACATCCCGGTAGGTCACTCCCGGCTTCGTGAGCTTGAACGCCAGTTCGTTGCAGTCGCAGACAATCTGGTAGATCTCCCGTTGCTTTTGCGTGAATTTTCCGCCGGTCGGCAGGGTCCGCGTAAAGTCGGATGCGTAGTGCATGTTGTTCTCGGCTCCGGCATCGATGACCAGCAGTTTCCCCGGCTCGATCCGTTTGTCATGCAGATGATTGTGCAGGGTCTCTCCGTGCTGCGTCAGGATCGTCGGGAAGGAAGCACCCCAGCCCTTGCTGAGCGTCACCCCTTCCATCAGGCCGACGATTTCCTGCTCGATCACGCCGATTTTCACGGCATTGCGGGCCGCCGTGTGCATCTCCTGCCCGAGGGCTCCTGCATCGTCCAGCTGCTCGATTTCGCAGTCTTCTTTCACCAGCCGCATGGAGATCACGGCTTTAACCAGTTCTTCCGAGGCATGCCGTCCGTTGTCCACATCCATCGGCGCCACCTTGGACACGGCCTCGTTGCCGAGTCCGGTCAGGGCCGCCAGTTTCAGCGTGTTGTAGTACCGGGACGGAGGCAGGAAATGGATCGGCCTGCCCTGCGCCAGCGCCTTGGTCACCCGGACGTTGAGCGACCCGTACGAAGCGGACTGTCCGATCCCCGTCAAGGCGGCCTTGGAAGCCACCGAAGGCTGCGGCCCCATCCAGATGATGTCACCGATCTCGACATCGTCCGCAAACAAAATTTCTTCCCCGTTGTCCAGATCCAGAATCGCTGCGAACCGCGGTTCATCCAGTCCGAAGTAGTACAGCCAGGAGGATTCCTGACGGAATTTATAGGGGTTGTCCTTGTACTGGGCGGCCGCCTCGACATTGCCGAGGAACAGGGCGATGCCGCGTTTCCCTTCCGGGGCCGTCGCCGCCATCTTCTCCAACAGCGTGCGGCGTCTTCTGATGTAAATACTCTTGTCAAACATATTCATAAAAAATTATCAAGTCTTACAAATTTAAGAAAACTGCGTTAAAAATTCAAGATAGGAGCGCAACGCCGGCGGAATGGCCCGCCAGCGTTGTGGCGGCCTCGAAAAGCAATTTTTCCATTGCGCCTTTTTGCCAAGATGAATCGGAATCTGCGAAAAACACCGCTGTGCGAAGTTCTTTGGCCATCCTTTCGGGTCGTGCGAACTCACGGCCATTGTCCGTCGTGATTGTGTGCACATTCTTTCCGCATGGAAAACTGGAGTCGGATTGCAGTTTCTGCCACCTGCACAGGATTCTCTCCATCTGTTGAGAATCCGCATGTCTCCCTTTTTTGTTACGAATAAGCTCCTTCCTTGGACAACATATCCAAAAATGCGTTTGTCATATATGATCATATTCATTCTGTGCCGTTGAAGACCAAACGGAAACCGAGAGAAAAGTTGAATTTTATTGTAATGTTGCACTTGCTTCTTGATTCTGCCAGTGACGTTGCTGCGTCACGAATTTGGATTCCTGAAAGGATTTTTCTAAATTTGGTTGTCTGCGGGAACGATTCTTGCCGCAGGATGGTCGAAACCCTTAACGTGATTGAATATGAAAGGAGAATCTTTGTTTGCATTGTTGGCGGGCGCTGCCGCAGGGCTGACGCTCGGACTGCTGTTTGCGCCGGAATCCGGCGAAGAGACCCGCCGGAAGGTCCGCGAGGCCGCCGGAGAAGGCTTTGACTGGGCAAAGGATGCCTATGGGGACGCCCGGGAAAAGGCGTCGGAATTCTACGGGCAGGCCAGGGACGAGGCTTCGGACACGATTGACGAACTGCGTGCGCGCGGGCGGCTGGCCCGGATGGAGCTCAAACAGTTGCGGGATGCGCTGAAGGATCAGGCATCGGACATGACCGAAGAGGCCCGCAACCGGATCCTCGAACAGCTGGAAAAGCTGGAGAAGGCGCTCCGGAAGGACGACCAAGGACAGGCCGAGAACGCCTGACGGTGCCATGCGCGAATTCACCAAACCGGTCGAAGATCTCGGGAAGAAGACCTGGGACTATGTCGACATGCGGGTGGATGACCTGAAACTGCGGGCAGTCAAGGGATTGTCCGTCGGTCTCGGGAAACTGCTGCTCGCCCTGCTCTTCCTGACGGTCGGATCGACCTTCCTGCTGGCCTTGGCCTTCGGCGGCGTCCTCTTGCTGGGGGATGCGGTCGGGAGTTATGCTGCAGGGGCCTTTTTGGTCGCCGGATTTTTTCTCATCCTGCTGCTGGTGCTGTTCCTGTTGCGCAAGCGGCTGTTCCGAGACACCTTCGTATCCCTGTTCGTCAATTTATTCTTCGATGAGTAACTACCATTCCATCAAAACATTGGTCGAGTTGGACGAGGCCCGGCGGCGGCTCGGGGAGGACATTGGCCACCAGGGGGACCATGTCTTGGACTGCTTCAATGGCTTGAAAGACTACTACACGCCCACGAATCTGATGGTCTCCGGGCTCAAGAGCATCTCTTCCATTATCCCGTTCGACCGGCTGCTGCTCGTGGCGGGGGGCGCGCTCAAGCGGATCATCACCCGATAAACGCAACCCATGAACCCGTTCAGTGAGAGAGTGAATGCCATTCGCCGGATCATGGCCCGGCAGGGATGGGACGCCGTCATCATCACCGGCACCGACCCCCACAGCAGTGAATATTCAGCCCCCCGCTGGCATCCCGTAGCTTGGCTGACCGGCTATACGGGGGAGGGCGACCTCGTGATCACACGGGATCATGCAGGCCTCTGGACGGACACCCGGTACTTCATCCAGGCCGGACAGCAGCTGCCGGGCACGGGCGAGGAGCTCCACAAGACCCGGGTGCCGGAGCAGGTGCTGATTCCGGAGTGGCTGCCGCAGCAGTTCGCCTCTTTCGAAGAGGTGGTCGTGGCCGTGGACGGACAGAGCCAGAACGTCGGGTCGGTCCAGGATGTTCGCAATGCCTTCCTCGCCAAGGGATTTTCCGAGGAGGGTTCGCCTGCTTTCCGCATCGTCAATGCGCCGGACTTCCTCGACGAAATCTGGTTGGACCGTCCCCCGGTGCCGCAGACCCCGGTCATCACGCTCGGGATCGAGCAGGTCGGCTGGTCGCGGAAGCAGAAGTTCGACTGGCTCCGCAAGTGGATGCAGGAGCGGGGCTGCGATGCCGTCCTGCTTACCGCCCTCGACCAGATTGCCTGGATGCTGAATGTGCGCGGACAGGATGTGGAGTACAATCCCGTGGTGATGTCCTATCTGCTGGTGACGCTGGACAGCATCCAGTGGTTCGTGCGCAAGGGCCCCCCGGCTGAAGGCGACACGGAAACGGAGGACAGCTTCTACGAACTGACGGCCGACGGGGTGAACATCCAGGACTACGGGGAGGTGAAGACCGCGGTCGCGGGCATGCTGCGGGACGAAGACATCTCCACCCTCTTCCTGGATCCCGGCTCGCTCAACTACGACCTGTACGATGCGCTGCAGCGCAATGCGTCCCATGCCAAGCTGGAAACCGGAAAGTCGCCGGTTGCGCTGCGCAAGTCGGTGAAGAACGAGGTCGAAATCGCCGGCATGCGCGAGGCGCACCTGGAGGACGGCGTGGCGATGGAGCGCTTCCTCTACTGGCTGGAGCGGACGCTCGAGAGCGGTGATGCGGTCAATGAATATGAAGCCGCGCAGATGCTGCACACCTTCCGGGCCGAGATTCCGGGCTTCCGGGGCGAGAGCTTCGAGACCATTTCCGCCTACGGGCCGAACGCCGCCCTGCCGCACTACGTGACCCCCGAAGAAGGGTCCGCGGAGCTATATTCCCAAGGACTCTATCTCTGCGACTCCGGCGGGCAGTACCTGTTCGGCACCACGGACATCACGCGCACCGTGCCGCTGGGGCCCTGCACGCCGCTGGAAAAGGAAGATTATACGCTGGTGCTGAAAGGGCACATCGACCTGGCCAAAGCCCTGTTCCCGAAAGGGACGCCCGGCAGCCGCATCGATGCGCTGGCACGCGCGCCGCTCTGGAATTCGATGCGGGACTACGGCCACGGGACGGGCCACGGGGTGGGTTTCTACCTCAATGTCCACGAAGGGCCGCAGGATCTGCGGCAGGACTTGAACCGCCAGCCCTTGCTGCCGGGGATGATCACTTCCGACGAACCGGGCATCTACCGCGAGGGGCGGCACGGGGTGCGGCACGAGAATCTGATTCTGACGGTGGAGGCAGGCCGCAACGAATTCGGCGCCTGGCTCCGTTCCGAACCGCTCACCCTCTGCCACTTCGACACGAGCGTCCTGCTGACCGACCTGCTCGACCGCTCCGAAATCGACTGGCTCAACAACTACCACGCCCGCGTCTACGAGGCCCTCTCTCCCCTCCTTCCCGCCGACATCGCCGCCTGGCTCCACGACAAGACCCGCCCGGTATGACAAACGACAAGACCCGGCCGGTTTGACAAACGACAAGGGTGGTACTTCGGTGCCACCCTTGTCGTATAATTTCATTGAATATCAACCAATTATATGTTCATATTGTCGGCGCTGCCGATGGACTGCCGGAGGTCGATGTCGTCGAGGGTGTAGTTCTGGAGGTCACCGGCGAAGTACCGGTCGTAGGCGGCCATGTCCACGAGGCCGTGGCCGGAGAGGCAGAACAGCAGGTTTTCCGCGCGGCCTTCCTTCTTGCAGCGGAGGGCCTCCTGCATGGTCGCCGCGATGGCGTGGCAGGATTCCGGCGCGGGGATGATGCCTTCGCTGCGGGCGAAGAGCACGCCGGCATTGAAGGTGTCCAGCTGGCGGAAGTCCTGCGCCTCCATCCAGCCGTCCTTCATCAACTGGCTCATGATGACCCCTGCGCCGTGGTAGCGCAGGCCGCCCGCGTGGATGTTCGCCGGCTTGAAGGTGTGGCCGAGGGTGTACATCGGGAGCAGCGGGGTGTAGCCTGCCTCGTCTGCGTAGTCATATTCAAACTTTCCCTTGGTCAACTTCGGGCAGGCGGCAGGTTCGGCGGCGATGAAACGGGTCTTCTTGCCGTCCAGGAGGTTGTGGCGCATGAACGGGTAGGCGATGCCGCTGAAGTTCGAGCCGCCGCCGAAGCAGGCGATCACGACATCGGGGTAGTCCCCGGCCATCTCCAGCTGCTTTTCCGCCTCCAGTCCGATGATGGTCTGGTGCAGGCACACGTGGTTCAGCACCGAGCCCAGGGTGTACTTGCAGTTCGGGGTGGTCATGGCCAGCTCGATAGCCTCCGAGATCGCCGTGCCCAGGGAGCCCTGGTAGGTCGGATCCTTCGTGATGATGTCTTTTCCCGCCCGCGTGGACATGGAAGGAGACGCTGTCACGGTCGCCCCGTAGGTGTTCATGATGCTGCGCCGGTAGGGCTTCTGCTCGTAGGACACTTTCACCATGTACACTGCGCTCTCCAGACCGAACACATTCGCTGAATAGGCCAGGGCGCAGCCCCATTGTCCGGCGCCGGTCTCCGTGGTCACGTTGGTCACGCCTTCCTTCTTGCAGTAATAGGCCTGCGCAAGGGCGGAGTTGAGCTTGTGGCTGCCCAGCGGGCTCACGCTTTCGTTCTTGAAGTAGATGTGCGCAGGGGTGTCCAGGGCCTTTTCCAGGCCGTAGGCGCGCACCAGCGGGGTGCTGCGGTACACAAGGTACTGCTCCCGCACTTCTTCGGGAATATCGATCCAGGCATGCGTCCGGTCGAGTTCCTGTTTGGCGCATTCCTGCGCGAAAATGGGGTAGAGATCTTCCGCTTTCAAGGTTTTGCGGGTCTTGGGATCCAGGATGGGCAGCGGCTTGTTCGGCATGTCCGCCTGGATGTTGTACCAT
>CABTXO010000092.1 GCA_902488725.1 uncultured Bacteroidales bacterium | reverse complement strand
TGCAGAGATCGTTGATGACCCCCGAGCCGACGGAAACGGCGATCCACCCTCCGTCCAATTCCCGGTCCAGCAGTTCAACATATTTCCATTCCGCATGGAACTCCCGCTCGGGGATGATGAACTTCGCCGTCGGGATTCCCGACGCCACGAACATTCCGTACACCTTTTCTCCCGATGCGGACCAGGTGTTGACATCGGCGACAATCTTCGCCTTGCCCTCCGGAAACAACTCACGGAACACCTGCGGGGCCATTTCGGATGCTCCCCGGCCCATTTCGAAGACCTTGGTCTCGGTCGCAACTGTAAGCGCTTGCTTAATTCTCTCCTTTGAATTCATCCGGGTCTGTTTCGTCTGGCACAACTTCATTTTCCTTGCTGAATCCGCAGCTTCTCGAAGGCCTGGATGCCGTCGATCAGGTGCTCGAACCTCAGCGAAGTGCGGTTCCCGGGGTAGACCAGATAGGTGTCTCCGGAAGCCCAGGTGCGGAAACGGGAATCCAGCAGCGGCTCCAGCGGCCAGCTGTTGAAGGCCCATCGCAGGTAGCCGTCCGCCTTGCGGGCAGCGATCGCCCGTCCGATGTAGGACGCCTCCTCCAGCGGGGAGAAGGTGAAAGTGTTGGGCGTGGGCTCGGCGCAGCAGGTGTAGTAGGTCGTGAACTTGCCTTCGGCCCTCCGCCTGGCGATCACATCGTCCGGGAAGGAACCGCGCCATGTGGAACAGTAGTCGAATATTTCCGACTCGATCTCGGGATAGTAGTTGCCGGCCAGAGAGAGCTTGAAGTCCGGATCGGCCTTGTGGATGACTGCGATGGCCTCCTGCATGACCTTCATCGGACGCTCGTCCATCGCGATCGTGGTCCTGTCGAACCAGCCCTTCTCTTTGAGATGCGCCGCGAAGGCCTTCAGAAAATGTCCCCAGAGATCCGTGTAGGCAGGATCGCCGGGTTCGGCGTGCAGTTCCTTGACCGAATTCTCGGCACGGTCGAAATAGGGGAAGGTCAGCCGCCAGGGAATCATGGAATAGCAGTTGATCTGCCCGGTGATGCCGCAGCTATGCATGAACTCCACCCAACGGTCGAAAACTTCGAAGGAATATTTCCACGTGCCGTCCCATTCCTTGATCCAGGTCACCATGGACGAGAAAGCATCTTCGGTCTGTCCGTTCCAGGGACGATGAATGATGGAGGTCGTGACCACCTTCTGCCCGGCGTTGGCCAGGCGCTGCATGATCGGCCGCATGGCCTCCAGGTGGGCTTCGCTCCAGAGCGGGACCTGGTAGTAGCGCGCGACGGCATAGGGGTTCTGCCAGAGATCCAGATGGAAGGCCCAGTCCTTCGGCAGGGGAAGCACGTGATCCTCAACCCGGATATCCAGCTTGAGGCTCCCGGCCGGCCTGCCGCCCTCCAGCAGGGTCAGGGTGCCGCGATAGTTTCCGGCAGGCGTCTCCTGCGGGATCCAGCAGGTCAGCCAGATCGCCCGAGCCTGCATCGGGGACATCGTCAGTGATTTCAGATACGGATCCACGCAGTCGGCCACCATGCTGGAGTCAAAGACCGTGTGGTCCGGACGCACCGAGCAGCCGCTCTTTCCGTCCTTGTTCAACTCATCCGCCACCACATACCGCACAAAGCCCGTCTCGATAGCGGCGGAAGGAATCTTGTTTCCGCCCTTGCCGGTCAAATCCGAAATCTCATAAGAAATGTCCGCTGCAGGCCGTCCGGTCCACACGACCGCCTGGGCGAACACGCGTTCGCCGCGCCAGCCGGACAGCGACAGGCGCGTAAGGCTGCGGGCCAGCGGCACGGAGGTCGCTGCGTAGCGGACGTCCTTGTCGGCCCAGGAAATATTCAGACCCTTCACGCTGCGCCATTCGGCGGGATCGGGCTGCACGAATTGCGGCAGCTCGCGGTAGGAGGTCAGGGGAAAGCGCTGCTGACCCGTCGGGGTCCCGCACTGGGTTTTCACGACTTCGGCCGGCTGGGCGAAGCCAACGGCAGCGGACAGCAGGAAGGCCGCTGCGGCAATGATTCTTCCAGGGTTCATGTACTGATCAGATTATTTTGCATGTAGGTTTTACAGCTTGCGGAGCAAGTTGTTCATATTCACTTCCTTGTCTATGATGCCGCGAAGTTCGGCGATCGGTATGCGCTTCTGCGCCATCGAGTCGCGCTCGCGAATCGTAACGCAGCTGTCGTCAAGGGTGTCATGGTCGATCGTGACGCAGAACGGCGTGCCGATCGCATCCTGACGGCGGTACCGCTTGCCGATGGAATCCTTCGGGTCGTACTGGCAGGAGAAGTCGTATTTCAACTCGTCCATGACCTTCTGGGCGACTTCCGGCAGACCGTCCTTGTTCAGGAGCGGCAGCACGGCCACCTTGACGGGAGCCAGCGGCGCCGGGATGCTCAGCACCACGCGGGATTCGCCGCCTTCCAGGTCTTCCACCTTGTAGGCATGGGAGAGTACGGTCAGGAACATGCGGTCCACGCCGATCGAAGTCTCCACGCAGTACGGTACATAGCTTTCGCCCGTTTCGGGATCGAAGTACTGGATCTTCTTGCCGGACAATTTCTGGTGATTCCCGAGGTCGAAGTCGGTCCGGGAATGCACGCCTTCCAGTTCCTTGAAGCCGAAAGGGAAATTGAATTCGATGTCCGTCGCGGCGTTGGCGTAGTGCGCCAGTTTCTCGTGGTCGTGGAAGCGGTAGTTCTCCGCCCCCATGCCGAGGTTGACATGCCAGGCCATCCGCTTCTCCTTCCAGAACTTGAACCATTCCATTTCAGTCCCCGGACGGCAGAAGAATTCCATCTCCATCTGCTCGAACTCCCTCATTCTGAAGATGAACTGACGTGCGACGATCTCGTTGCGGAAGGCCTTCCCGATCTGGGCGATGCCGAACGGTATCTTCATCCGGCCCGTCTTCTGGACGTTCAGATAGTCCACGAATATGCCCTGGGCGGTCTCGGGACGGAGGTAGATCTTGTCGTCCGCCTCGCCGGTGTTGCTGATCTGCGTCGAGAACATCAGGTTGAACTGCCGTACGTCGGTCCAGTTCTTCGTACCGGAGATCGGGTCCACGATCCCGCAGTCCAGGATGATCTGCTTGTATTCCTTGAGGTCGTTCGCCTGCTCGGCCTTGACGAAACGCTCGTGCACCTCGTCGTACTTGGCTTTTTCGCGCAGCACGTTGGGGTTCGTGGCGCGGAACTGCGCCTCGTCGAAGGCATCGCCGAAGCGCTTGCGGCCCTTGGCGACCTCTTTTTCAATCTTTTCCTCGATTTTGCCGAGATAGTCCTCGATGAGGTTGTCGGCGCGGTACCGCTTCTTGGAATCCTTGTTGTCGATCAGCGGGTCGTTGAAGGCGCCCACGTGGCCGGATGCCACCCAGACCTTCGGGTGCATGAACACACAGGAATCGATGCCCACGATGTTCTCGTTGAGGCGCGTCATCGCGTCCCACCAGTACCGTTTGATGTTGTTCTTCAGCTCCACACCCATCTGGCCGTAGTCGTAGACCGCCGCCAGACCGTCATAAATCTCGCTGGAAGGGAATATGAATCCGTATTCCTTGCAATGCGCCACCAGCACCTTGAAAAGCTCGTCCTGTGTCATGTCATTCGGTTTAGTTTACAAAAATAATGATTTTTGGGGAAATTTCAGTGCAGCGCCAGCCCTTTGCAAGGACCCTTCGCAAGGACACTTTGCAAGGACACTTCGCAAGGACCCCCCCCAATTTTCCGTTGTGCATAAAATATTGATTCATAAAAATCAATCGGTCGACAATTTGCCCCATTGAAAGCCACATATTACTCATTATCATCATTTTATACCCTGCGGACACACTGTGGACATTTTGGCTTGGCCATAAAAGAAGCCACCGTTGAAGGACGATGGCTGAACCTGATGTTTTCACAACGGAATAATCCTTATTGTGAATTGCTTAATCTGTATGGAACAAAAGTACGATTTCTTTTTTGATTCTGCAAGAATGACTACCTTAGGGGAAGAAAATAAACCACGATTTTAATACACAACACATCATGAGTACCATTGTTGGGCTGGACCTCGGAACGAACAGCGTCGGCTGGGCAGTCATCGAAGCAGAAAAAGTTCAATTGGATGAGCATCGGACAGGCTTCAAACCGGTTGCCATAAAAGCTTCCGGGAGCAGAATCATTCCCATGGACGCTGCCACACTGGGTGATTTCGCAAAAGGGAATTCCGTCTCCCAGACAAAAGAAAGAACAAGATGCCGCGGGGCGAGACGGTTGCTCGAAAGGCAACTGCTCCGGAGAGAGCGTCTGCACCGTGTTTTGGATCTCCTCGGATTTTTGCCGGAGCATTATGCAAAGAATTTGGACCGATACGGCCATTTTCTGAAGGAAACGGAGCCGAAACTCGCCTGGCGGAAAAATGCGGAAGGACAGTACGAGTTTCTATTCATGGACGCGTTCCGTGAGATGTTGACGGACTTCCGGCAGCATCAGCCCGAACTGATTGCGGGAGGCAAGAAGATTCCGATGGACTGGACCCTGTACTACTTGCGCAAGAAAGCGCTCACGAAGCCTGTTTCAAAAGAAGAACTCGCCTGGATCCTCCTGAACTTCAATCAAAAGCGCGGGTACAACCAATTGCGGGGAGAGGATGACGAAACGGAACAGAAGGAATCAAAAGAATATCATGCGCTGAAAGTTGTCTCCGTCAACCTCGCGGAAGGAAACAGCGCAAAAAGCAAGGATATCTGGTATGATGTGCTGCTTGAAAACGGCTGGATCTACCACAGAAAAAGCAATCAGCCGCTTGACTGGGTAGGAAAGACCAAAGAATTCATCGTAACGACAAAACTGAATCCGGACGGAACTCCGAAGCTCGACAAAGAGGGTGCGGTTGCACGCTCTTTCAGCGCTCCGGACGAAAACGACTGGATGCTGGTCAAAAAGAAGACCGAACAGGACATCGAACGATCCGGAAAGACTGTCGGGGCCTACATATACGATGCATTGTTGCAGAATCCGGCTCAGAAAGTACGGGGAAAATTAATAGGGACCGTCGAAAGGAAGTATTACAAGGACGAGTTGCGGAATATTCTCGACACACAGAAACAGTTTCTCCTGGAACTGCAGGACAGGGATCTTTACAACTGTTGCGTAAGCGCATTGTACCCAAACAATGAAGCGCATCGGAACAACCTGACGCCGCACGATTTCACGTTCCTGTTTCTGGAAGACATCCTGTTCTATCAGCGCCCCCTGAAAAGCAAGAAGTCGCTGATCGATAACTGTCCTTACGAGTTTCATGAATATGTTGACAAGGAAAGCGGCGAAAAAATCCGAGTTCCCGTCAAGTGCATTGCCAAGTCTCACCCGTTGTTCCAGGAATTCCGCCTCTGGCAGTTTATTCAAAATTTACGAATCTACGAGCGTACGCAGGTGGTCGAGGGGCGCGTGAAGACGGATGTGGACATTACGCAGGACATTCTGCAGACCGAGGAGGATTACACCCGTTTGTTCGACTGGCTGAACGAGCGGGAACAGATCGACCAGAAGGCTCTGTTCGGAACCTATTTCAAATGCAAGAAAACGAAAGAAAAGGATGCGGAATTTCCCTATCGCTGGAATTATGTCGAAGACAAGTCCTATCCCTGCAATGAAACGCATTCCATGATGTTGTCGCGCCTGAAAAAGGCCGGCATCCCCGCCGACGCTTTGACGAAAGAGATGGAAACGGCCCTCTGGCATATTCTTTATTCCATCGTCGACAAGGCCGAAATCGGCAAGGCGCTCGTTTCTTTTGCCAACAAACGCCACCTGGGGCCGGAATTCGCCGAGGCTTTCAAAAAAACTCCGCCTTTCGCCAAGGATTATGGCGCCTATTCCGCAAAAGCCATCAAGAAACTGCTGCCGTTGATGCGGATGGGAAAATATTGGAGCGACACCGAGATTGACAGCAGCACCCGGCAGCGAATCGACAAGATCCTTTCCGGAGAATATGACGACGCCATCCGGAACCGCGTCCGTGAAAAAGCGATTCATCTGAAGGACGTTGCTGATTTCAAAGGACTTCCTGTCTGGCTTGCCTGCTACATCGTCTATGACCGGCACTCCGAAACCAAGGACATCAACAAGTGGAAATCCCCGGAAGACATAGACGAGTATCTGAAACATTTCAAACAATTTTCCCTGCGCAACCCGATCGTGGAGCAGGTCGTGCTGGAGACATTGCGAACCGTCCGGGACATCTGGAAGCAGTACGGAACCATTTCAGAAATCCACATCGAGATGGGCCGGGACTTGAAAAACCCGGCGGACAAGCGAAAGAGGGATGCGGCCCGGATGCTGAAAAACGAAAATGCAAACCTGCGAATCAAGGCATTGCTGACCGAATTCCTGAATCCCGAATTCAAGATCGAGAACGTTCGGCCCTATTCTCCGAGCCAACAGGATCTGTTGAGAATCTACGAAGAATACGCGCTGAATTCGAGGGAGCGGTATGATGCCGCACTCGGAAAGTTTGTCGAAGATGACGGCATTCCCGAAGATGTCGATGCCATTCTCAAGAAGTTCAACCAGACGGACGAGATGAAACAGCCGACCCGGAATGAGGTGTTCCGCTACAAACTGTGGCTCGAACAACGTTACCGGTCTCCCTACACCGGTGAAATGATCCCGCTGGCACGGCTTTTCACGACGGACTATCAGATCGAGCATGTCATCCCGCAGTCCCGCT
>CABTXO010000091.1 GCA_902488725.1 uncultured Bacteroidales bacterium | reverse complement strand
GGCGGGGGCGTTCCTGCCGCCTGCCTGGCGGCGGGCTTCCTGGCCGCCTTCCTGTCCGGGCTCTTTGCCTGCAAGGTGATGATCGCCATCGTCAAGAAGGCCCGCCTCACCTGGTTTGCGCTGTATTGCCTCGTCGTAGCACTGCTGCTGTTGATTTTCGCCTGATTCGGCATGGCTGCGCGCGCGTTCACCTATTTCGTCTCCGACGTCCATCTGGGCCTGGATGTCAAAGACCCTGCGGACCGCGAGGTCCGCTTCGTCCGCTTCCTGCGGGGAATTCCCAAGGACCGGACCGAAGCCTTGTACCTTCTCGGCGACATCTGGGACTTCTGGTATGAATATCACGACGTGGTTCCGAAGGGGAGCATCCGCGTGTTCGCCGCCCTGCTGGATCTGATGGATGCAGGGGTGCACGTTTATTTCTTCCAGGGCAACCACGACATCTGGACCTACCACTATTTCGCCGACATGGGCATGACGATCCTGCAGCAGCCCTGCGTAGTGGATATTCACGGCAAAAAATTCTGCCTCGGACATGGCGACGGCCTGGGGCCGGGGCATTTCTGGTACAAGGTGATGCGCTGGTGCTTCCGCAACTACGTGATACAGGCCCTCTTCAACCTCGTCCATCCGTACATCGCCTTCCGGCTCGGCAAGGGCTGGTCCAAGCAGAGCCGCGTGGCCAAGAACATCGACTACCGGTTCCGGGGCACCGATGAACCGCTGTACAAGTTCGCGGAGGATTTTTCCGCGCGACAGCCTGTGGACTATTTCATATTCGGACATTTCCACGTGGCGGTGGACATGGAACTTCCCGGCGGGGCCAGGCTCCTCGTGCTGAAGGACTGGATGGATCCCGCGACGGCGGACTACCTGGTGTTCGATTCCGGACGGTCCACCCTGGCGGCGGCCCTGGCGAACGCCTCTTCGGTGGAAGGCACCTGAATGTGTGCGGGCGGCGTCATGAACACCGAAAAATACAATGCGTCGAACTGCCCGCTGTCCCAGGTCTTCACCAACTGCTCCGTCATCTTGTCGGCCCCTTCGGGGTCGTAGCGGTCTTTCAGGTTCTGGCCGAACACTTTCGCGACCCCCTGCCAGAAGCCGGCCGTGATGCCGCTCTTGTAGTCCTTGATGATGGCATAGGAAGATTGGCCGAATTCCCGGTCCACCAGACGGATGAGCAGCTTCCCCTGGGAAATGGACATGTTGTGGAGCGGCTTCTCGAAGATGCGGAACAGTTCCTTCTGCATGGAAGTGATGTACAGGTCCTTCTTCCGCCGCCGCAGCGCGTTGTCCGCGATGTAGGCATCCACCCGCCGCGACATGTCCCGCGCGGCGAGGGCGTAGGGATAGACCTTGTTGAAGTTGTACACGAGGCGGTAGTACTTCCGCATGTCGGAGCCTCTGGTCCGGTGCCCCCGCGGAAAAACCCAGACCGGGTCGATGGTGTCGAAGTAGACCGTGTCTCCCGCTTCCACCCGGTAGCCCATGTAGCCCGCGTTCGGCTGCAGCTTGACGTCCGGTGCGTCCCGGACGATTTCACCGGCCATCCGGGACTGCTCCGCCTGCTCCGCAGCTTTCTTGCGCGAGCGAAACAGCTGCGCCTCCGCCGCGGGTTCCGCGGCCAGCAGTCCCAGCAGGAGGAGCCAGGCATATTTCCGGCAGTTTCTCATGGTCCTGATCCGTTCCGGGCGGGCCGCATGCGGCGGACCGTCATGACAAAAGTACGGAATTCCCGCCAATTCCGTGCCGCTTCCGGTGCCTTTCCGCCGCCCCGGTTCCGTCCGACGGAGGATGGGGGACTTAGGTGGAAGAACGAGATGACCAAAATGCTGGACATATTTTTTTAATAGAAAATGTAATATATTGATTATAATCTGATTGAATAGTAAAATACAGTGTCTGAAAAGATGAAATATTTTTTAAAAATAGTTTGAAATCCAGGAATTTTTGCTAAATTTGCAGTCCCAAAAACCAAGCGATGTTAGCCTAAATGACTGATATTCAGTGATTTTGGAAAATTTGGACATTTATTAAAGTAATACAGCAATGTTACAACCCAAGAAAACTAAGTTCAGAAGGGAACAGAAGAACGTGATGAAGGGCATGGCCCAGCGGGGCAATCAGCTCGCATTCGGCTCCTTCGGTCTCAAGACCCTCGAGAACTGCTGGATCACTGCGCAGCAGATTGAGGCTGCCCGTCAGGCTGTTTCACGTTATATGAACCGTGAGGGACAGATCTGGATCAGAATCTTCCCGGTCAAGCCGTTCACCAAGAAGCCGCTCGACACCCGTATGGGTAAAGGAAAGGGCGATCCCCAGGGATTCGTTGCGCCTGTCACCCCGGGTCGTATTCTCATCGAAGCGGACGGAGTGTCCCTCGCCGTGGCGAAGGAGGCGATGCGCCTGGCATCCCACAAACTCCCGATCGCAACCAAGTTCGTGGTCCGCAGGGATTATGTTGAATAATTTAGGAGAAGGAATATGAAAACATCTGAAGTTCGCGAAATGTCCATTGCAGACCTCAAGGACCGCATCCAGGTTGAGAGGAAGAACCTGGACGCCATGAGGCTTAACCACGCCGTTTCTCCCCTGGAGGACACCTCCAAATTCAAGAAGATCAGAAAGGACATCGCGCGCATGCTCACCGTCCTGACCGAGAAAGAAAAAGCAGAACAGAAATAATTTGATGTCTTATGGAAAGAAATCTTCGTAAGGAAAGAATAGGAGTGGTGGTCAGCAACAAGATGGACAAAACCATCGTCGTCGCGGTAGAGACCAAGAAGGAACATCCCCTCTACGGAAAATTCATCAAGCAGACCACGAAGTTCGTTGCGCATGACGAAAAGAACGAGTGCAGCGAAGGCGACACGGTCCACATCATGGAGACCCGCCCCCTCAGCAAGACAAAGCGGTGGAGATTGGTAGAAATCGTAGAAAAAGTCAAGTAGTATCATGATACAGCAGGAAACACGTTTACTGGTGGCCGACAACAGCGGGGCAAAGGAAGTCCTCTGCATCCGCGTGCTTGGCGGTACACACCACAGATATGCATCCGTCGGCGATCAGATCGTCGTGGCGGTGAAGAGCGCCATCTCCGGCGGTGACGCCAAGAAGGGAACGGTCTCGAAAGCCGTCGTCGTCCGCACCAAGAAGGAAGTCCGCAGGCCGGACGGATCCTACATCCGTTTCGACGACAATGCATGCGTTCTTCTGAACAATGCAGGTGAACTGCGCGGGACCCGTATCTTCGGTCCTGTGGCCCGGGAGCTCCGCGAGCATTACATGAAAATCGTGTCACTGGCACCGGAGGTCCTTTAATTACCAAGAATCATGAAAAAGTTACGTATAAAGAAAGGTGATACCGTGTATGTCAACGCGGGGAACTACAAGGGCAAGACCGGCAAGATCCTGACCGTCATCCCTGCCGAGGACAGGATCATCGTCGAAGGTGTCAATGTGGTCAGCAAGCACACCAAGCCGGATGCCAAGCATCCGCAAGGCGGCATCATCAAGCAGGAGGCCGCCATCCACATCTCGAATGTGCAGCTGATCGATCCCGCATCGAACAAGCCGACCCGTACCGGCTACAAATTCGTGGACGGCAAGAAGGTCCGTTACGCCAAGAAATCAGGAGAGGAGATCAAGTAATCATGGCAAAGAAAGCAACAAAAAAGCCCGCAGAGGCCCAGGCGCTTCCCAAGGGTTATGTGCCTTCCCTCAAGAAGGTTTATAACGAGGAGATCATCGGCAAGCTCATGAAGCAGTTCTCCTACACGTCCGTCATGCAGGTGCCCAAACTCGTGAAGATCACCATCAACGAAGGTGTCGGCGAGGGAACCCAGGACAAGAAGCTGGTCGAAGAGGCCGCCGAAGAGCTCGCGAAGATCGTGGGCCAGAAGCCGGTGCTCACTTCCTCCAGGAAGGACGTTTCCAACTTCCACCTCCGCAAGGGCATGCCCATCGGTGTCAAAGTGACCCTGCGTGCCACCAAGATGTACGAGTTCCTGGAACGTCTCATCCGCGTGTCCCTCCCGCGCATCCGCGACTTCAACGGCATCGCCGAGAAGATGGACGGCAGGGGGAACTACACCCTCGGACTCAAGGAGCAGCTCATCTTCCCGGAGGTCGACATCGACAAGAACCCCCGGATCCACGGAATGGAAATCACCTTCGTCACCACGGCAAAGACGGACGAAGAGGCCCATGCGCTTCTCGCCGCATTCGGCCTGCCCTTCAAGAAACATAACAATTAGGAATATGGCAAAAGAATCAATGAAAGCTCGCGAGGTAAAACGCGCGAAACTGGTTGCAAAGTACGCCGAGAAAAGAAAGGCTTTGAAGGAAGCCGGCGACTGGGCTGCCCTTGACAAGCTTCCCAAGAACGCCTCGCCTGTCCGCCTTCACAACCGCTGCTCTCTCACCGGCCGTCCGAAGGGCTACATGCGTGCCTTCGGCCTGAGCAGAATCCAGTTCCGTGAGATGGCCAGCCAGGGCCTGATCCCGGGCGTCAAGAAAGCGAGCTGGTAACATATTTATATTCACAATCGGATATCGGGCGTCCCCGGAAGGGACGTCGGTTCAAAAAATCAAAAAGAAATGACTGATCCAATTGCAGACTATCTGACAAGAATTCGCAATGCTTATCTTGCAGGTAAGAAGGTCGTCGAGATCCCTTCCTCCAAGATGAAGGAAGCTATCACCAAGATCCTGTGCGAGAAAGGGTACATCCTTACCTGGAAAGTGGTGGAAGGACACCCGTACAACACAATCAAGATTGCTTTGAAGTACCATCCCCAGACCAAGATGGCCGCGATCAAGAAGATCGAGCGCGTGTCCACCCCCGGTTTGCGGGTCTACGCGGACGTGAACAACATGCCGAAGGTCCTCAACGGACTCGGAATCGCGGTCATGTCCACTTCGAAGGGCATCGTCACCGACAAGGAAGCCAAGGAGTTGAACGTGGGCGGCGAGGTTGTGTGCTATGTTTATTAACATTAAAAGAATACAGTAATGTCAAGAATCGGAAAATTGCCTGTAAGCCTTCCGGACAAGGTGAGCGTCGAGCTTCTCCCTGGCAACGTGGTGAAGGTTAAAGGACCTCTTGGTGAACTGAGCCAGAAAGTTGATCCGGACATCAAGGTCACCATCGAGGATCATGAAATCAAGTTCGAGCGTCCGACCAACCAGCCGAGACATCGTTCCATGCACGGTCTTTACCGGGCCCTCGTGAACAACATGGTCGTCGGTGTGTCGAAGGGCTATGAAACGCGTCAGGAACTTGTCGGTGTCGGTTACCGTGTCTCCGTGCAGGGTCAGGTTTTGTCCCTTTCGCTCGGATATTCCCATGAAATCCGGCTGATGCTTTCCCCCGAAGTGAAGGCGGAAGTTCCGGATGTGAAGAAGGGCGAGAACCCCGTTCTGGTGCTCAAGAGCGCAGACAAGCAGCTCCTCGGAGAAGTTGCAGCCAAGATCCGTTCATTCCGCAGACCTGAACCGTACAAGGGCAAGGGTATCAAGTTCGCCGGCGAGCAGCTCCGTCGCAAGGCCGGCAAGACTGCTGCGGCTAAATAATCATGGAGGAACCATATTATGGCATTGAATAAAATCGAAAGAAGAAGAAGGATCCATTTCCGCATCCGCAAGCATGTGAATGGAACTGCCGAGCGGCCGAGGCTGGTCGTGTTCAGAAGCAACAAGCAGATCTACGCACAGGTCATCAATGACGAGCAGGGCGTGACGCTGGTTGCCGCTGCCTCCAACGACAAGATTCTGGCGGCCGAATGCAAAGGCAAGAACGGGATCGATGCTGCCGCAATCGTCGGCAAGGCGCTTGCCGAGCGCGCCAAGGAGAAAGGCATCTCGACCGTCGCGTTCGACCGCGGAGGCTACCTCTACCATGGCAGAGTGAAAAGTTTGGCGGAAGCTGCCCGTGAAGGCGGCCTCGTGTTCTAATTGAAAAGAGACTATGGCAAATACAAATGTAAAAAGAGTCAAGACTTCCGATCTTGAGTTGAAAGACAGACTGGTCGCCATCCGGCGCGTGACGAAGGTCACCAAGGGGGGTCGTCATTTCCGTTTCGCCGCGATCGTGGTGGTCGGAGACGAGAACGGCGTTGTCGGTTATGGTCTTGGAAAAGCCAATGAAGTAACGGCCGCCATCGCGAAGGGTGTGGAAGATGCGAAGAAGAATCTCGTGAAGATCCCCGTCATCAACACCACCATTCCGCACGAGCAGGAATCCAAATTCGGAGGCTCCGTCGTGTTCATGAAACCCGCCGCTCCCGGTACGGGTGTGAAGGCCGGCGGCGCCATGCGCGCGGTGTTCGAGTCCGCCGGCATCCAGAACGTGCTGGCCAAATCCAAGGGTTCTTCGAACCCCCACAACCTCGTGAAGGCCACCGTGCAGGCGTTGACCCAGATGCGCGATGCCTACACCGTCGCCGGACTCCGCGGGATCCCGATGAGTAAAGTGTTTAACGGATAGGAGAAAGTTGTCATGACAAAACTCAAGATAACACAAGTCAAGAGCAAGAACGGATCCACCAAGCGGCAGATCGCGAATCTGCGGACGCTCGGGATCCGGAAGATGCACCAGACCGTGGAGGTTGAAAAGACCCCTGTGACCGAAGGCCGGCTGGCCAAGATTCGTCATCTGGTGGATGTCGAAGAAACCAATTAGGAGGACGAGCAAGATGAAACTGAATGAATTGAAAGATCGGAAGAGCACACGTCT
>CABTXO010000090.1 GCA_902488725.1 uncultured Bacteroidales bacterium | reverse complement strand
TGTTGAACGCCTGCAACAAGACGGATCCTGGACAGAAGCCCCGGAAAGAGGAGGATCTGCTCCTCAATGCGGACATCAAAGCCAACCGTACCCTCGTCAGCGGCAACACCTACAAACTTGACGGAGGCATCCATGTCAAGAGCGGAGCCACCCTGACCATTCCGGCCGGAACGACCATCCTGGCCGTGGACGACGACAAAGTGGACTACATCCTGGTCGAGCAGGGCGCCAAGATCATGGCGGAAGGCACTGCCTCCAAGCCCATCATCATGACCTCCGAGCGCAAGCAGCCCGGCGCATGGGGCGGCATCCACATCTGCGGAAAGGCCCACACCAATGCCGAAGGTGGCAAGGGCAGCTCCGAAATCGGCGGTGCCGCCTACGGCGGCAGCAACGACGCCGACAACTCCGGCATCCTGAAATATGTCCGGTTGGAATACACCGGTTACGCCTTCGACGAGGAGCACGAGGCCAACGGCCTGTCGCTCTATGGCGTCGGCAACGGCACCACGATTGAATATTGCCAAGCCTACAAGGGTTCTGACGACGGCTTCGAGTTCTTCGGCGGGAGCGTCAACGTGAAGCATCTGGTTTCCACCGACTGCTCGGACGACTCTTTCGACTGGACGGAAGGATGGAACGGCAAGGCGCAGTTCCTGGTGGCCTACCAGAGCGGCAAGGCTGCCGCCGGCTACGACATGGACTGCCTGATGGAGTGCGACAACAACGGCAAGAACTTCGCGGCCACCCCTGTCGCGCACCCCGTGATCTCCAACATCACCCTGGTGGGGAACATGTCCGAAGCGAACCACCGCGGCATCCGGCTGCGCGCCGGCACGCAGGTCGAGATCTACAATGCGATCGTGACCGGAAAGGCAAACTGCTTGACCGTTGAAACGAAGGAGACGGAGAACGCCTTGCTCGGCGGAACCTCCATCTTGAAGCACGTCGCCCTTGCAAACGAACTTTCCTCCAAGGAAGGAATCTACACCAACGACAAGTTCGCGGCCGCCGAAGGCAACCTGACCAACCAGAAATTCTCCTTGACCGGCAAATATGTCGGAACCCTGGCCGGCGGCAAGGCGCCCTCCGACCCCTTCTTCACGGAAGCCTCCTACAAGGGCGCCGTGCAGGCAGGCAACGACTGGACCAAGGGCTGGGCGCTGTAAAATCTTCGCATATTTTTCAGGAGGCTGACTGCTGCGACCGGTCGGCCTCCTTGCTTTTTCTATTTTCCGTTCATTTTCGTTTTTTGAGGATTCTATTACGGGAAATATTCTTTTTGGCAATGGGAATTTACTAAAATTGCAATCATAATTGTTGTTGGTTTTCCTGCCGCAGGTCACTGCCTGCGCGGAACGCGAATAATCACATAATGAAACAATCATGAAGAACAGTTTGATTCATGCGGCGAAACTTGTGTTTTGCCTGTTGCTGGCGTGTTCGACCTTGTCTGTGTTGAATGCCCAGGACCGCTACAAAGTCACCGGGACCGTCAAGGACTCCCATGGTGAACCCTTGATCGGAGTCAGTATTCTGGAAGTGGGCACCATGAACGGTGCCATCACGGACGTGGACGGCTCCTATGTCATCACAGTGCTTTCTTCCGATGCCGTGCTCCGGTATTCCTGTATCGGATGCGAGGACCAGGAGCAGACAGTTTCCGGCCGCGGACGCATTGATGTTGTCATGGTCGAATCGCTCCGGAGCCTTGACGAGGTGGTTGTGGTCGGTTACGGTACCATGAAGAAGAGCGACTTGACGGGTGCCATCAAAAGCATCTCGATGGAGGATGTCCCCGCCGTGTCGGTCTCCAACCTGGCCCAATCCCTGCGTGGCTTTGCAGCCGGTCTGAACGTGACGGGCGGGAACCGCGCCGGCAGCGTGCCTGCGATGTCCATCCGCGGTCAAAACACGCTTTCCGCGAGCAATGCGCCCCTCATCGTGCTGGACGGCATCATCTTCAACGGCAGCATGGCCGACATCAATCCACTGGATGTCGAGCGGATCGATATCTTGAAGGATGCCAGCTCCGCCGCCATCTACGGCTCAAGATCCGCCAACGGCGTTATCCACATCACGACGAAAAAGGGACGTACCGACAAACCCAGGATCACGTTTGATGCATCCTACGGCGTGCAGGACTATACGAACAACCCGGTGAAATGGATGAATGCCGAACAGTACGCACGGCGCCTGGTCGACTACAACTATTACCAGAAACTGTACACTTGGTACAAGAAAAAGCCGAAAAGTCCTGCCGATCTCGGTGGAAAGCCGGTGCATCCGGGATATTCCGACGAGATTCTCCTCAGTTTTCTGAAGTCCGAAGACGAGCGGAAGAACTGGAAAGCCGGAAAAGAGATCGATTGGATCAAGGAAGTATCACGGGTCGCTCCTGTTTCGAACTACAACTTCAGCATCTCCGGCGGAAAGGAACGGTTCAACTATTTTGCTTCGGTGTCCCACACCAACCAGGCCGGGGTGCTCAGGGGGGACGACTTCAAGCGCACGACCCTGAACCTGAAGGTGGAAGGAAATGTTACGGACTGGCTGAAGGTCGGGCTGAACTCATCGAACTCGTTCAAGGACTATTCCGGCTTCGAAGCGGACATGTACGCCGCCCAGAACTCCAGCCCGCTAGCCAGCAAGTACAACGAAGCCGGCCGGTATCCGATTCAGTTCAACGAGGAATTCCTCATGCGGCATCCGTTGCGGTATGAATATGTGACCGATTCCGATCTGCGGAAGAATATTTTCGTAGTCGGAACCGCCCAGATCATCTTCCCGTTCCTGAAGGGGTTGACCTACGACTTCAATTTCTCGGACAACTTCGTGTACAACACGCACAAAACCTATCATCCGAGCGACACGTACGACGGTTCCGCCACGCACGGGAAGGGCACCATCAGCAATTCGCAGAGCAACTACTGGATTCTGAACCACATCCTGCGGTACCAGCAGACCTTCGCTGATATCCACAAGGTCGATGTCACGCTGCTCTACACTCAGGATGCCCTGATCGGGGACGGCTCTTCCATCAAGGCGACCAAGTTCTCCAATGAAGTGCTGGCCTACAACAACCTGACTTTCTCGGAAGAATATTCCGTCAAGTCAAATGCTTATCAGCAGACCTCTCTGGGCTATATGACCCGTCTCAACTATAGCTTGATGAACAAGTACCTGTTCACGGCGACATACCGCAGGGACGGTTTTTCCGGCTTCGGCAAGAACAACAAAATGGCGGGCTTCTATTCTGCGTCCTTCGCCTGGAATCTTGCGAACGAAGCCTTCATGAAAAATGCAAGCAAATGGCTGGACATGCTCAAACTGCGGATTTCCTACGGCCAGAACGGGAACCAGGGTATCGGCCGCTACAGCAGTCTCTCCCGAATGGGGAACGCGGACTATATCTTCGATACTTCCGTCGCGATCGGCCTGATTCCGAGCACTTTGGGGAATGAAAACCTGAGCTGGGAGACAACGAGCTCGAACAACTTCGGGGTCGATTTCTCTCTGCTGAACCAGCGGATCTCCGGCAACGTGGATGTCTATTTCGCCAATACGAAGGATGTGCTGGTGAAGCGCAACCTTCCGGGTTCCACCGGCTACGAGAATGTGTTCACCAACATCGGAAAGGTGCACAACCAGGGGGTTGAACTGGAACTGAACACGGTCAACATTGCATCTCCGCTCCGCTGGGAGAGCCGCTTCGTATTTTCGCTCAACCGGGACCGGATCGTGGATCTGTACGGCGACGGCAAGGATGACATCGGAAACCAGTGGTTCATTGGCAAGTCGATCAGCGCGATCTACAACTATGAACGCACCGGCGGGGTCTGGACCGAAGAAGAACTCTACAACAAGCAGATTCTGGATGGCTTCTATCCCGGCCAGTTCCGGCTGCGCGACTTGAACGGTGACAATAAGATCACGTCCGGCGCAGACCGGAAGATCGTAGGCTACACGGCGCCGAACTTCCGCTTCGGCATCGGCAACACGCTGACGTATAAGAATCTCAGCCTGTATTTCTTCTTGAACTCCATCCAGGGCGGGCATGGCTACTACATGGGTGACCTGAAGCGTCTGCTGGAGGCGACTTCCGACTACGACTATGCGCAGCGCTGCAACCAGCCCGCGATCCGTACGAACTGGTCACCCGACAACGGCGTGACCGATACGCCTTCCATCTACAACTATCCTTCGATTGCTTCCGGCAACTATCAGGACCGGAGTTTCGTCCGTCTGCAGGACTTGTCCATCACCTACAACCTCGGCCCGAAAATCGTCAAGAAACTGAAGGTCGACGGGCTGCAGATTTTCCTCAGCGGCCACAACCTGTACACCTGGACGAATTGGGAAGGCTTTGATCCCGAACTGGGGGGGTATTATGAAATGATGATGCGAGACCTGAACATCGGGCTCCGTCTGAGATTTTAATGACCGTGAAATTGTAAAATGAATATGATCATGAAAGCAATTGCCAACAAGATGCTGGCTTCACTCCTGACGCTGGCGGGGCTCGCTACGCTCTTCAGCTGTAACGAAGAGAAGATACTGGATGAGCAGCCGTTGGATTTTCTGACTCCTGCCAATGCATTCACGACACCGGAGGGTGTCGACCAGGGCCTCGTCGGACTGTATGCCAGCCTGCGGAACAACTGGACCTACTGCCAGATCGCAAATCAGCCATACGGATTGTACGGCATGGGAACGGATGTCGGCTATGACGGGGAGACCCCGGGCGGACAACGCTTCCTGACGAACTACGAGACCAGCGTGACTCCCGAGTATACGCTGATCAACACCTGGTGGCGGATTCTCTATAACGAGATCCAATCCGCGAATCTGGTGATCCGTGCCATCGACGAAATGGATCCTGCCAAATGGAAGAGCGAGGAACAGAAGCGGGTAAGTCTGGGAGAAGCACTCTTTTTCCGGGCTTGGTGCCATCGGATTGCAGTGACGCTCTGGGGCGACGTTCCACTGGTGACCTATGTGGTGGACGGCGTCAAGGTCGATTTCATCCGGAATCCGAAGGCTGAAGTGTATGCCCAGATCGAACAAGATCTTTTGAATGCCAGCAAATACCTCCCGGATCCGGGATCGGAGAAGGCCCCTGGCAGACTGACCAAGGGCGCCGCCCTGCATCTGCTCACCGATGTCTACCTTGCCCAGAAAAAGTACACCGAGGCTGTGCAGACTGCGACCCGTGTCATCAACGACTTCGGCTACCGCCTGATGACAGAGCGGTTCGGGGAGAAGTTCGACATTTTCGGAACCGGTGACGTGTACTGGGATCTCTTCCGGTACGGCAACCAGAATACCTCCAAGAACACGGAAACGATCTGGGCGATTCAGGTGGAGCCGAACTCTCCGAAGGGAAGCCCCCAAGGCTTGTACTGGTCCGGCATCTATGGCCCTCGGCTCCAGAAATTCGGTCTGGCGCCCGACGGAAAGCCGGCCTACATCAACACCGTGTCCGACACCTTGGGCGTGCAAGTGGCCCGCATGCGGGGTACTAGCCTGGTGTTCTACGGTGTCTGGCAGAGCGACTGGAACAATGACATCCGCAATGCTCCGCACAACATCAAGCGTGTGTTCTACTACGAGACCCCGGAGTCCGAGTACAACGGCAAGCCGATCGACCTCTCGCAGTTCAAGCCCGGTACACGCAATGCCTTGAAAGACACCACGAACTATCTCTATCCGTTCTTCATGAAGGGCTGGAATCCGGTGATTCAGGCTACCATCTCCGATTTTAAAAAGAAAGGCGGCGGCTACACCCACACGGACTTCTACATGATGCGCCTGGCCGAAACCTATCTGCTGCGTGCCGAAGCCTACATCGGCTTGAACAACAAGGAACTTGCGGCAAAAGACATCAATGTGGTCAGGAGCCGTGCCCATGCGCATCCCGTCAAGCCGGAGGAAGTCGATCTCGACTACCTGCTTGACGAACGCATCCGGGAACTGTATGCCGAAGAGATGCGCATGATCATCCTGCTGCGGATGGGCAAACTCGTGGAGAGGACCCGCAAGTATCATGACAATCCGCTGCTGCCCGGCGCGAATATCCATGATTACAACAATCTGTGGCCCATTCCGCAGGCGCAGATCGACTTGAACTACGGGGCCGAATTCAAACAGAATCCCGGCTACGGGGATTGACACTCCTTGTACAACCTGGCAACGGGGTGGCCTTTCGAGGTCACCCTTTTGTCGTTTTCGCACTTGCTGCGATATGTCAGGCAGGAGGTGTATCTTCGCACAACTTTTCGTATCTTTGCTACGATGAAACGGTGGATGTACATAGGCGTTGCCCTGGCGGCCGCCCTCCTGCTTTTCCTGCCCCGCATTCCGCGGGTGCGGCAGGCTGAGGAAGTGTCCGCCGTTTCTGCGGGCGGCCTCTGCACCCCGGATCAGCGCGACCCGGATTTCACGGACTACAGCCTGCCCTGTGTTTCAGGCCCTTCCTCCTTCACGCAGGTGCCGCAGCCGAACTTCCGTCCGGATCCCGGCAGCGGGGTCCTGCACCTGCATGCGGTCGGCCTCCGCAAGTCGTCGGCACGCTCCCGGGCGGATCGTGTCCTCCTTCCCGAGCCCGGGGGCGCCAAGTACTTACACGCCCTGATGAACCTGCGGCTGTAGGCCGTTCTTTTCCTCTTGATTTTCAGCCATTTCCCGACGGCTCCGCTTGCGGCGGAGTTGCGGCGGCATTTCGGGCACCCCGCATATCAAC
>CABTXO010000089.1 GCA_902488725.1 uncultured Bacteroidales bacterium | reverse complement strand
CACTCGTGTGCTCGGCCGGGCTGGCTAGGGAGGGAGAAACACCTCCCGCGGCCTCCTGCCGCCGGCGGGGGCGGGATTGCAGAATGTGGGTTCAAGGATTTAGTTCACCGTTACGTTCACGACCGCGCTTCCATCGTCGGACTTGAAATAACCTCCCTTGTCCGTTACCTTGATCCTGAGCGGGTTGGTGCTGGTCTTGGTGGTCTTGAAGACAAGGTTTTTCACGTTGGTGTAAGTGTTCGTCGCGACCTTGTAGTAGTCGGAGTAGTCCACCGTGTACAGGAAGTAGAAAGTCTGCTTGGTCTGTCCGTCGAAGGTGGTAGAACCCGCTTCGACCGGGATGTTGGCCGTGACCGGATTCAGGTTGTTCTGGTCCGCCTCGATCTTGAAGATGAGCGGGAACATCGAGTAGGGCAGATCCTGCGGGAGGGTCAGGGTGAGCGTGGTCTGGTGACCGGTCGCAGGGGAGATCGGGGTCGCCGCAAGTCCCAGCTTTTGCGTGGTCAGGACGCGGTAGCTGACCGTCCGTTTGAGTTTCTTCTCCGGGTTTGCTTTCGTCGGTCCTTCCACGATCACCTTGCTCAGTTTCGTAGTACTCTCGGAACCCGTCAGGGGTACCACTGCATAGTACCAGCCCGCTTCGTTATCAGGAGGTGTGCTGGCGGAAACCACGCCGTTCGGAAGGGTGATGGTCCCGGTACCGTTGTACGGTTGGCCGGTCAGCCCGTCCGTGGCAATGGCATGGTGCGCAGAAATGTGCTGCACGGTCAAGGTCACCGAATTTGTCGGGCTGGGTGTGACTCCTTCTTGCTTCAGACGGTAGAACAGCACCTTGTAAGTCGTACTGCCCTCAAGGCTGAAGTCGTCGATCGAACTGACCGTGAGCGTCGTGCCCTTGTCATCGGAAATTTCAGTCAGGTTGGCCGTTTCCGGGGAATCCGAAAGATCACCGACGGCGGCATTGGCGAAGGCCTCGGCGGCAGTTGCGTAACCGTCCGAGCCCGTGATGGTGCCGATGGCAATGTTGTAGGTCACGCCGCGGTACACATTGAAGTAGGCTCCGTCCGCATCCGCAAGTTGAATCTTGAACCAGCGGTCGCCCGTTACCCCATCCAAAGCACCTTTTACGATGATGCAGGTCGCATCCTTCCCTTGCATGTCGGCGGAGCGCTCGTACATGTAGGCTCCGTTGTCATCCGGATTGTCGACCGAAACAAAGGTTTTCGGTGCCGTGGCGCTGATGTCGGCAGATGCCGGCATGTTGGGGACGTATCCGGTGCTCGCAACTCCGCTCATCGTCGGCAGGGTCGTCTTGACCGTCGCAGGCAGATAACTGGACACGAACCCCCAGTTTTCGGCCAGGGTGTTCTTGGTGACGTCGTTCGGGGCGACATAGCCTGCGGTCGGCGTGTAGGCGAGGGCGAACGCACTGGGCGTGAAATTGCTTCCCGTTCCCTTCGAGACCGTGATCCGGGCGAAATTCCGCACGAGCGGGATCTTGTCGAGCGCGTCCTGCATTTCCTGGGAAGCGAAATAGCCCCTGTTCGTGAGAATCTTCAATCCGTTCCGGTCGATGTAGTCGCCTTTGTTGACTGTGATGGTTTTTCCGTCATCCGGATATGAATAGGATTGTTCGTCTGGGGCATATGTGAAGTTGTCATTGCCATTAAACCAGGGTTTGCCAGCGAGTCTTCCGCCTGCGTAGGTGTAGCCGTCGATTCCGTCTTCAAACACGTAGCGCTGCCAGTAGGCGGCATCCCCGTTCGTGGAGACGATCGAGCCGAGCACGGCCGCTTCGCCCACGCTCACGGAGGGCCTTTCGGCAATCGGGCAGTTGGCGATGAAATGGACTGACCGCCAGGCCTTGGCCAAGTTCAACTCCACGGTAAAGGTGCCCAGATGTTCCTCGCCGTTTTTCGAGGGACGGGCTGAAACTTCCTGGAGGGTGGCTTTGGCAAAATCCTTCAACACCTGGTTCTTGTTGAAGACGAGCACGTACATGTCGCCGTCCAGGATGGGATTCTTGCCCATGGCGCCGCGGGTCTGCGGAGGAATCGGTACCGTGAAATCCACGGTCACCTTCGCCCCTTCCACCGTTCCGTCTTCCGACACAAGCGGAGCCGGGGTTTCCAGGGTCTTGCTGCAGGCTCCGGCCAGGAGCATCGCTGCGAACATGTAAAATATTTTTTTCATAATCCTCTTGTTTTAAGTTTATTACGGTCTGTCACCCCATTTGAAGGAGGTCTTGTCCACCGTGTCTCCTTCCCAGTACCACTCGTCGTAGACGCAGCGGACCCGAGTGTCGGTGTCGGTCGTACCAGCATGGTATTCCGGTGTGTGCGTTGATGTCCCGTTCCAGACCGTCACATAACCGTTGTTGCACCAGTAATTTATAGTGCCGCTCCTCTCGCTGTTTCCGAGCAGACGCGGAATCAGTCCCTTGGCGGTAAGTTGCGCCATGTAGAAAATCTCGGCCTTGGTCGGCACCCGCCAGCGTCCCGCAGGGTGTCCGTCTTCCTGATAGGAGGCGCAGCGCCGGAAGGCATCGTCTTGCGTCAAGGTGAAGCATGCACCATGGGATGATGCGATCCGGAGTTTCGGAGCGAGGATATTATCACCGGATGCAGCCCTGAGTGTGGGATAGTAAGAGGAAAGGCCACGTGTCTCCCCTTGAATGGATGCAGACTGCGTACTCCAGTCCGTGTTGTGCGGCCCGGGCAAGTTGTCAATGGTTGACGATCTTGGGTCGCCGATGATGTAGCCCGAACCCGGCTGGAGGACCGAGGTGGTGATGATGTACATGTTCGGGTTCTTGTTTCCGTTGTTGGCAAGCCCCCGCGGATTACCGCCCAGATTAAAGACGTCCTTCGGCGGAAACCATCCACTACCGTATTGAATCGAGAACTCCTCTCCATTTCCATTATTCACCCATGCATATCCATGCTGGGAAGTACTATTGTCATTGGCGGTGTTGCGTATCGCCTGAATCATGATCGGCGGGTACTGCCGTACCGTGATTTCCTGGCTCGTGAGTCCGCCGTCCTGATGGATTTTGAATTTGTAGGTGATCGGCGCGACATCCCGCGACTGCATGTTGTTCAAGTTGGTCTCCACCGTGTGCTTCAGGATGATCTTGGTGCGTCCCTCCGCGTCGACGTAGAAATTGTTTCCGGTGACGTTGGCGGGTGTGGCGGAACGGGTCAGATGTCCGGTTCCGGGGGTCACTGTGCTGTAAGTCGGATACGCAGAAGTCACATCCACCACGCTCAGCGCATGGCTGGACCTGACCGGAATCTCGAGTTCGTTGCCGTACATCTCGTATTCCAGTTTCGGAATGTCGATGTACCGGCCCGCCGTCAGGTTGCCACCCATCCCGGCGGGATTCTGGTCCCAGTCCACGATGTAGTAGTTGCCGAAGACCTCCACCGGAACCTCGTCAGACGCGCTGCCCAGGACGGACAGATTGAGCTTGATCTTGTAGCAGTAGTTGCTCTTCAGCCCATAGCCCTCCGTTCCGTCTTCATATGTGAATTTGGGCAGCGACAGTTTGTAGTAGAACTTCCGTGTCCTGGTCACGCCGCTCTCATTGTAGGTCCAAGGCAGGATGATTTTGATGAAGGGTGCGTTTGCATCCTTACTGTTCCAGGAGAGGGGATAGCTGTACAGCGGTATGCTCGTCACGGCGATGCAGGACCTCTCCACATCGACGTTCTGCCATACGCCGTTGACCAGCTGATAGTCAGGGAAGACTTCAGTGTGCGGGTCGGAAAGCAGCGTATCTGGAACCTTCCCGTCGGCCGTTCCGTTGGCGGTCCCGTCCGAGTAGATGGCGTAGCGGGGGGAGTTGTAGAACCAGCCTGCGTGGGCGGTTCCGTCGGCAGAATAGGAGATCGGGGTGCCCTGGACCGTCGCATGTCTTGCAGCGTAGAGCATGTACACCTGCGTATTGTTCGGCACGGAACTCCAGGTCCTCAGGTTGCTGTTCCCGAGGTCTTCCGTCGCTTCTTCCGCGATGTGGATCTCCAGCTGAATTTTGGCGGCGACCCGTTTCAAGGACGCGGTCACCTGGGTGGCGACCCTTTCCGTCATCGAGAATGCCACGGGGTCGGAGGCCATCACGAAGAGATTGTCCTTCCGGGTCCGGCCTTCCAGGTTGTTGGCATCGCTGATGACGAAGGTGTTCGGGGTGTCCAGTGCGATCGCCTGCAGCTGTGCATAGGTAGGGGTGCCGGAGATTTCTTCCGGAAGGTTGGCGATCACATACACCCAGCCATTTTTCGGTGTTCCCGTGAAGCTGCCAGCGTAGTTGTCAAGCAGAATACGCTTGGCATTGGTCGCTGCGCTCGCCGGATCCACCGGTTTGATGGCTTCTTCGTACACGATTCTGGCCTGCACGACGGCCGTGGCCGCCGTGTTGGCTGCAGGATCCTCGGAATAGATGAAGTAATCGATGTGCTGGATTGTGTTCTCGTTGTAGTCATCAACTCCAGGCGTGGTGGCCCGTACGACCGGGATGTCCGCGCACTGTACGGCCAGCTCGATCGCATTGGCCGCATCTGACGAGCGGGCGGGTTGCTCCTGCATTCTGTCCAGGGAACAGGCACCTGCCGCAAGCGCGGCAAACAGGATCGCTGAATAGGTAAGTATCTTTTTCATAATGGGTTCTGCTTATTGATTCGGGAATACGAATTTCCACCAGGAGAAAGAGCCGGGCGCGTGCACATCCTGAAGTTCGGAGTCGGCGCTGATCTGTTCCTCTCCGTCCGGAAGCACGCTGAAGTTCCCCTTGAGCAGCATGGAGTGGGGCACCTTCCGGTCAACAGTCGGTTTGAGTGAAATGTGCAAGGTCACTTCCTGCGCATTGATCGGTCCTTGCAGACTCGGGCTGCCTTGGTTTTCCGCCTCATTCCAGACTTCCACGATGAAATAGTCTGCCGGGTCTCCTCCGAGGGGGACCGGAGTCAGGAACCAGTAGCCTCCGAGCGGCGCCGTGGGGGTGAACTTGACCACGAAATGGTTGAATTCATCCGTTTTGAGGGTGCGGACATTGTAATAATGATCACCGGGCACAATATCCTCGAAATCATCCCCGTGGGAATCCAAAATCCCCGTGTTGTGATGCGTGATCTTGAACTTGCTGGACGAAATCTGCTTGGAGAAATCGGTCTCCGTGGAGATCAGTTCCCAAGGAAGGACCTTCGGCCCCAGGTCGATCGCGAATTTCCAGGTGCTGTGCGGCATTGCGATGCCCGTGATGCGGTGCTTTCTGCAGGCCGGGAAATTGAGAAATGCCCCGTCCTTCTTGAGGTCGATCGCCCGGTAGGTCCCGTCTGCGAGATCGAAGCGGATCTTCAGGTTGGTGAGATCCTGCGGAAGTGCGAAGACGGTGAAGGTCAGCCCCTTGGACTTGGAAATCACCCGCCCTGTCAGGTCGAAGGTGATTTTGCCGTTATCAGCGGTCAGTTCGGTAGGGCAGGTGTAGGTCGTTGCGTTGTCCTCTTGGATGACGGCGGTAAAATTCCCGGTCAGCGGCGTGCCCGGATGTGTGACATCGATGTCTCTGGATGTCAAGGTAAAGCCGGTCAGTGCGACGTCTTCTGCATCATCCCCGCAGACGAGTGAGATCTCGAATGCGGTGTAGGCGGGGTAGAAGTCCAGGTTGACCTTCGCTGCATTGATGTTGAGCAACTTTCTCGCGAACATCAGGGCCTTGCCCATGTCCGGCTTGAGCACGGTTGTATTGACGGGGGTTACGGTTCCGTCAATTTTGAAAGATCCGGTGCCTGTGCCTGTGCCGGCGACTGTCTGCGAGGCAGGAATGGTCGCTCCGGTGGCAGCTCCTGAAGCGGGATCAATCGTCGCCCCGCTGGAGGGATAGACCCCGAAGAAGGTGTAGTCCCCGCCCTCCTCGCTCCACACCAGTCCGTTTCCGTCGTCGGTGTTGGCGAGCGTGCCGACGCTCCTGGTTCCGTCGGTGGTAAAAGATTTGATCGAATATACGGCGTAAGGATTGTTGTTGTACCGGTCCGTCGCCTTGTCGCTCCAGATTTTGAGCAAGTCACCCTGCACCCAGTCGATGCGTTCGATTTTGGTTGCCGGATCCACATCGCCGCTATACGAGGTCCTGGTCATGACTGAGCCGGAACCAGCCGTAAACCGGATCGACTGGCCGCCGTTGAGGTGATTTCCGTCCTTCTGGCATCCTGCCAAGAGGACCAAGCCTGCCAAAATCAGCGAGGCGAATGAGAATGTCTTTTTCATCATGTTGTCCTCCTGTTTAGTTTTCCCAGTCAGAGTTGAAGGTGTCGTCCGTGAAATCGTGGTCCGTCACTTCCTGACCGGTGGAAGTGACGGTCATCAAATCCACAACGGACGCCGCGAGTATGGTTGCGTCTGCGTACAGACACACTTCACCGCCTATGTGCGGCTTCTGATAAAAAGCTTTCATTTGGATTAAATAGTTTTTTACATGTAGTTTTTTGCATGATCTGAATTAGTTGGTTACGAAGTTCACGGCGATATGCGCCGCGGTTATAAAACTTCTTTATCAATAGGCTACCGAGGTTGCCTTGCTTTGTCATCGGGGCGTACAGTTACCCGCCAAACAATTCCAATGACATCGCAAACTTAATTAATTATTTTCAATAAACCTAGTAATCAGCCCAAAAAATTCCGTACGGAAACATAAAAAAACACTTGGTGAAGTTTGGATCAAGTCCAAAACCCTGTGTCAAGAAGCGCAATTGAGAAATGTTT
>CABTXO010000088.1 GCA_902488725.1 uncultured Bacteroidales bacterium | reverse complement strand
GATCCTGGATCCGAACGTCCTTCAGCCGGAGACCGACGACGTCGTCTGTGACGATCGCCGGGCGGTAATCCTCCCCTGCCACCGTGAGTTTCACATTGTTGAATTCGATTCCGTCGGCGTGGCGGATGTAGAAACCCCAGGCCGGCAGTTCCTTCCAGTTGGAGAATTCAGGATACCGTTTTTCCTGTTCCGGAATGGTGTCCAGTTCCTCCTTCGAGGTGCCTCTGTAGGCATAGTCGGGGTCGGCGTGGCCGGGATAGACGATCTCGATGTTTTCGAGGCGCACATTCTGGATCCGCAGGTTCGGCAGGCCGGCGATGATGCTCGGGCAGACATTGCGGGGAAGATCCTCTACCGGACCTTCGTAGCCGTAGCCGGCGTCCGGCTTGTCGAGGGGCACTTCCGCGTAGACGTTCTTGATGACGATGTCCTTCAAGTAGGGCTCGAACAGATCGTGCGTGTTCCGGGTGCCCGTCCGCAGGAAGATCGGATTGCCGGTGTGCAGGCTCTTGAGCCCGTCGATTTCGACATCTTCGATCTGGGATCCGTCCACGCTGGCGATCGTGAAGGCACTCCGGTAGGTGTCGTAGATGGTCATGTTCCGGAAGCGGAAATGCTTGAACTTGCCCCAGGTGACCGTGCCGAACTTGATGCCGTTGGCGCTGCTCCGGCCGACGCAGTTCTCGACCAGGATGTTCTCGCTCACGCCGCCCTTGCTGTGGCTCTTGAAGCAGTACACGTCGTCCGCCGCATCGAAGAAGCAGTTGCGGATCACCACGTCCGAGCAGTCGACGATGTCCACCCCGTCATTGTTCCAATACGATTTCGCATCCACTTTCACGCTGTCGATCAAGATGTTGCGGCAATGGTCGTACTGCTGGTTCCAGCTGGCGGGATCCTTGAGGGTGATGCCCGTGACCGTGACATGGTTGCAGCCGCGGAAGTGGATGTTCTCGGGCCGGTTGGTCTCGTTGGGGCGGTCCAGCTTGAGCGGGTCCTCCCACAGGCCGAGGTGGATGTATTCCACCATTTTGTTGGCCACTTCGAAGCCCCGGCAGGTGATCATGCCGCCGCCGGTGATGCCGATGTTGTCCTGCTCTTTCGCGAACAGGAGGGCCGTCCAACGGATGTCAGGGTCCTTGACATAGTCCCAGGGATTCAGGGAACCCACCAGGGAGGCCCCCGCTTCCAGGTGGAGGGTCACGTCGTGCTTGAGGTAGAGCGTTCCGGAGACGTAGTCGCCCGGTGCAAACAGGATGCGTCCGCCGCCGTGGGCGGAAACATAATCGATGGCCGCCTGGATGGAGGCGGTGTTGAGGGTCTGTCCGTCCGCCACGGCTCCGAAATCGGTCACCGGGTAATCTTTGGCTTCCAGTCCGGAGACCAGGGCGAAAACGGCTGCCAGCGCGGCGGCCCCTCTTTTCAAAAACAAATTCATGACAATCATTTGTATAATCATTTGTACAATTTTACAGGTCCGATCAGCCCGGCGGAAACCAGCGGCTGTTTTCGGTTGATCACGAAGCGCCGGGCCACCTTGTTGTCTTTCAGGGTCTGGACATAGTTCCCCGTCAGGGTGGTCACCTTCACTTCGAGGGTGTTCTCACCCTCGTGGAGCAATCCGGCGAGGTCGTAGATGCGGCGGCCGAACCACTGCACCCCGAGATCCTTGCCGTTCACCGTCACTTCGCAGATGTCCGCCACTTTCCCGAGGTTGAGGTACCGGGGAAGCTGCTTGCCCGCGAGGTTGACGGTGGTCGTGTAGCGGACCGTGCCCATGAACTGCACGAAGGCCGAGTCCTGCATCGTCTTGAAATCCTGCAGGGTGTCCATGTCCGCGGTCCAGGTCGTGTCCTTTTCGGGCTGGTGCAAGGTCAGGTGCCAGCCGTGCACCTGGAGCGAATCCGTCCCCGATTCCGGGACCGGCTTCCATTCCGGAGTCTTGGGAAGGCGGTTGAAGACGATCAGGCAGCTTTCGGCGGGGCCGAGCGCCAGCGTGTACCGGCCGGCCTTGTCCAGGCGGATGGAGGCGCGCGTACCGGTGGCCGGGTCGTAGCGGAAGGCGTTCCGGCCCTTGACGAGCGATGCCGGGAACACGATGTCGGAGGCACGTCCCTCGCCGATGTGCGCATTCACGAAGAGGAATATGTCGCTCCGGTCGTCGGCGACATAGTGGTTCTGAAGCAGGAAGCGGTCCGGGCGGGACACGGTGACCGCATGCGGCAGCTTGTACCGCTGCATCACGTCCGTGTACCATTCCAGATACTTGCCGTCGGCAGGCTTCTCCAGCAGGATGAAGTTGTCGGGGTGGGCCTTGAGGCGTTCCACCCGCTCGCAGATCTGGGCGTCGCGGGCTTCATAGTCCTTGAGGCCCAGGGACTTCTCCGGATATTTTCCGATGCAGAACACCCGTCCGCCCTGGGACACGAAGGTCTCCAGCTTGGCCAGCGTCTCGGGCGCAATGCCGCTCACCTCGACCAGGAAGAGGTTGGCATATTCCTTCGGCCCGTAGCAGAGTTTGCCGCCCCGGACTTCCGCATCGCGAAGGATGGTCTCGCTGACATAGTCCGCCCCGCCTCCGTTCTTGTGTACGGCCTCCCAGATGAGGGAGGTGTAGGGAATGTTCAGCCGGAACGGGAAAGGCTCGGTCTGCACGCCGATTTCCGTCCACATGTCGTTGTTGGCGGGAAGGATCGCGATGTCGGTGACCATGTCCGCATTTTGCAGCACGGCGCTCATGCGGGCCCGGTAGTCGTTGAGGTTCTTTACATACGGCCACCAGGTGTTGCGCTCGTTGTGGAAGGTGCCGTACTGCACCCATCCGGGGAACTTGGCGTTGAGCGGGGAATAGTTGAAACCGTGCCAGACCGAGTGGGTGATGCCGGAGAAGGCGCTCATGTCCGAGCCTAGCTTCAGGAATTCCAGCGAAGTCGTGAACACCTTGTAGGTGTTGGTCATCTCTTCGGCGGACACCAGCCGGTTCCCGGCGAGGTGGGCGGCCGAGGAGACGTACTTGTTGATCATGGTGTAGCCGCGGCCCCGGCGGTAGTCCTCGTCTCCCATCTCTTCGCCGAGCCGGTGCTTCAGCCAGTTGGTCGTCCAGGATTCGCCTTCGGGAATATCGTAGCCGAGGGATGATTCAAGCGGGAAAAAGCCGCGTCCGTAGGCCTGCGCACGCGACTTCACGCCCTTTTCCTTGCACCAGGCCAGGAAGGTCTTCGTGTACCGCTCGTGGAGCAGCTCCGCCTTCGTCAGCTCGAAGTCGAAGCGCACGCGGTTCACCTGCTCCAGGAATTTCTCGCCTTTCCTGGCACCATATTCAAAATTCTTCACGTCACCCAGACGGCCCACTTCGAACATCGTGAAGGGCAGCCAGGGCATCAGGTCGTACCCCCGGCGCGCCTTGAATTCCGCCGCGAAGTCAGAGGTCCAGTTGCAGCCTTCCAGCTCCATGCTGTCCACGAAAAAGGCACGCAGGTGCTTGGAAAGCGGCCCCAGGCGTGTTTCGATGGCATCGGCCATCCGGTCCAGATAGCCCCGAACCGCGACTGCGTCCATGTGGTTCAGGATCGAGCCGGCGGCGCCGGGCGCCCCGTTGATCACGCTGGCGAAGGAATCGAAGCGGACCATGGCGTAGAGTTGCCACTTGCCTTCCGGAACGTCCACCCGCAGGATATCTCCCTCGAATTTGTCCCGCAGGTCAATGACCTGGGAGAGACTGTCGATGGGGTCCGGCACGAGGCAGGCCGACACCAGTTCGGGCTCGCGCCGCGCATTCACCACCGTCACGCCGGGATCCAGCTGCTTGTAGAGACTGAATTTCGAGCGTTCCAGCAATTCGCCGCCGGTCACGCCCGTGGCGTAGGTCAGCATCACCGAAGCCCGCTGGCTCCGGGGAAGGGACTCCGCCCCGAAAGGCCAGCCGGAGCCGATGAGCAGGTCGCACCGCAAGCCGATCTTCTCCGCTTCGTCAAACACGACCTTCAGCATGTCGATCCATTCGCCGCTCAACCATTTGAGGGCCTTCGTGTCCATGGCCTCGGCCCCGTAAGGGAAGGAGATGGGATTGATTTCCACCCCGCCGATGCCGGCTTCCTTCAGCAGGTGCAGTTCCCGGACCAGTTCTTCCGCCTCGACGCGGTCCCCGTTCCACCACCAGCGGACAAACGGACGGTACCGCGCGTCGGGCTGCCGGAACTGTTCGTACAGCGCCTTGGCGGACAGCCGGTCGGACTTCGCCTCCCCCGTGGTGCAGAGGAGGGAACTTGCCGCCAGCAGCAGGAGCAGTCTAAAGATCTTCATGTTTCGTCAGTTTCAGTTGATTCGAATAGACGATGACGTCTCCCACGATGATGTCCACCCCGTCGTCCCGGTTCAGCCATTTGAAGGTGACCGTGTGCTTCTGCACGGGCAGGTTGTACAGGGCGCAGAGTTCCCGGGTCATGCCGTTGCCGCCGATCGGGAGCTTGACCGTCTTGGCCGGCTTCCCGTCCACGTAGACCTCGATTTCGGCCTCGTAGCCGTGCTCGCGGTAGTTGGCCGGCTTCTGGAAGGAATATTTCGCCACGACCCCGTTCCCCTCGAATTCGATCCTGGTCTTGCCGACGTACTGCCGGTAACTCTTTTTGGACACCGGCCAGTGGTCCGTGAAACCTTGCTCGAAGCGGACCGCCTGCGGGGCCTGGAACTGGATGGTGACATCCTTCTCCCCCACGACGCCGCCGTTCTTCCGGATGACCTGGAGAGCCTGCTCGAAGGAATATCGCGTCGCCTTGTTCAGCGAGATGTCCGTGTACTTGAAGTTCCGGTCGGCCACCTCGCCGACCGGTTTTTTCCAATATTCGGGAATGCCCTTGAAGCCCAGCACGGTACCGAGAATGCCGCCGACGGAGGCCGGGTTGCAGTCCGAGTCCGCTCCGCAGCGGCAGGAAATGTCCAGCGTGCGGGTGTAGTTCTTGTTGCCGTAGAGCAGACCGATGATGACATAGGCGCTGTTCAGCACCGCATCGATGTTGTAACCGTTGAACACTCCGTCCGGGCAACCCACATCGAAGCCGTGCTTCTCGTTGACGAGCGACCAGGTGATGCGCCAGTTCTCGGGATAGGCTTTGTGCCATTTGATCACATCCTCCATCGCGGTGCGGTAGCGCGTGCCGGCCGGAATGGTCTTCAGGGCCTCCGTGACGATGTACCCGATGTCGTCGCTGACGAAGGCGAGGGCATACATCGCGGCCATGTAGACGCCGCCGTACCAGCCGTCGCCGTAGTTCATCATGTGCCCGATCCCGTCGCAGTAACGGGAGGCGGCATTCACCATGCCGGGGGCCATGATGCCGGCGTAGTCCGCCTCGATCTGGAAATCGATGTCGTCCGCATGGGCGTTGTTCAGCCAGTGTCCCGACGCCGGCGGCATGATGCCGTGCAGGATGTTGTAGCGTCCCTGCAGGTTGGCATGCCACAACGGATAGCCCGCATGGGCGTAGGCGCGGGCGAAGGACTCGATCGGGGCGTCCAGCCCTTCCTTCTGGAAGACCTCCACGAACGTAAGGTCCATGTACACATCGTCGTACAGCCCCGGAGAATTGTCATACCATTTCTTGATCTCGTGTTCCGACCAGGGAATGTCGATGTGGTCGTCGATCGTGGTCGCATACCGGAATTCGGTCGGACCGCCGTACGTGCAACCGATCACCTGGCCTGCCCAGGCCCCGCGGATCTTGTCCATCAAGGCATCCTGCGAAAGGGTGACCCGGGCGGGGATGCGGCTTTTCGCACCTGCCGGGACGAATGTCAGGGACAGACAGGCCCAGAGGAGGAAACGTCTACTTTTTTTCATGTACTGTTGTTTTATGATTGTGAAAATGTCTCGTTCGGCGCAAGGTTTCGTCGAAGTAGGAGGTGCCGCCGCAGATCGCCTGGGTGATGGTCTGGGATTCGTGCGAGAGGGTCGCGAAGATGACGCCTGCTTCGAAGGGGACTCCATAGACGGAAGAGATGGCCAGGGCGACGATGTAGTGGAAGGCTCCGAAGCCTCCCGGAACCGGCACGATCGAAGCCAGGCTGCCTGCCAGCATCAGGAAAATAGCGTCCACCGGCCCCAGGCGCTGCAGCCGTCCGACGGCCTCCGACATCTCGGCGCTGACGGCATCCGGGGATATTCCCTGGACCGCCCACAGGACGGAGAGGCTCATGAGACAATAGAGCGACCAGATGACCAGGGTCCACAGGAAAAATTTCCAGGCATGCTTCATCCGGAGGCAGCTCACCACCCCCTGTCCGATGCCTTGGAAGAAGCCGGCCACCTTACCGACGGGCCCGTTCCGGCGGCCGAAGCGGAAAATCGCCCACGACAGGCAGATCCCCGCCACCGCGGCGAGCACGAGCCACCAGGCGGAGTGTTCCTCCCGCAGCCGTTCCAAGGCCGGTCCCAGCATCTTTTCCAGGAAGAAGCCGCCGAAGCGGTTCCAGGTGAAGAGCAGGAAGAGGGACAGGGTCAGGAGCATCGTGACGATGTCCCAGGACCGTTCCAGCACGACGGTCCCCAGCACCTTGTCGTAGGAGCACAGCGGGCGGCCGTCCCGGTCTTTCGCGGAATGGGTGGTGATGTAGCCGCAGCGGACGAATTCTCCGACCCGCGGCAGGACCATGTTCGCGATGTAGCTGATGTTGATCGAGTTGAACGTAGTGCGGCGGGGAGGGGCGGGATCGGTGGGGAGAGGGAGGTTCCGCCCGCGCAAGCCCCCGTAAAAAAAAGAGGAAGCCCCTG
>CABTXO010000087.1 GCA_902488725.1 uncultured Bacteroidales bacterium | reverse complement strand
TCTTCACGTCCAGGATGCGCTGGCTGTCCTTTTCGGTGGTGGCGACCACGGCCGTCGGGAAGTCCCGGCTGGCGCGGCAGATCTTCGCGATGTCCCAGCGGTTGTACTTGTGGTGGTCCGGGAAATTGAAATGCCGGACGATCTTGTACGTGTCGCTGAGGTACATCCGCAGCGGAGTGTCCTTCGCGATGCCCGAGAACAGGATGATCTTCTTGGCGTAGGCGTACCGGGGGTCGGCCTTCTCGTAGACCGGCTTCAGCGGACGGTAGTTGATGGAGGTGAAGAGCAGGGTCTGTTCGGCACCCTTCCGGTCCGTTCCGCGGCAGGTCTCGGTGCTGTACCCCTTGAGGCCGAACGCCTCCGCCCACTGCGTCTTCTGCTCGTCCTCCAGGTAGTTGGGACATTTGGTGACGATGATGATGTCGGCGTAGTGCAGCCGTTCGGGAAGGTCGCGCAGCCGGCCGAAGGGAAGCAGCCGGTCCTTGTTGATCGGGCGGTTGTAGTCGACCAGGATGATGTTGTAGTGCGCCCGGAGCGAGCGGTACTGGAAGGCGTCGTCCAGGACGATGAGATCTGCCCGCGGGATGTTCTTGTCCACGCACTTGCGGGCGCGCCTGGCCGTCAGGACCTTTTCGGGATGGCAGAGGAAGTCGCAGCCTTCCACGCGCGTCCGGTCGACGGCGACCGTCACGACCGGAAAACGCTTCTTGATCTGGAGCGGCTCGTCGCCGAACGTCGAGGCGCGGCCGTCGCGGGTCACCTGCTGGAAGCCTCTGCTGCTGCGCTTGTGCCCGCGGGAGAGGACGGCGATGTTCTTGTAGGCCCAGTCGTCGCTGGACAGCAAGGTGCGCAGGATCATCTCCGTGTGCGGCGTCTTGCCCGTTCCGCCCGCCGTGATGTTGCCGACGCAGATGGTCGGTACCTCGCAGGTGCTGACTTTCCTGATGCCTTTGTCGTAGAGTGCATGTCGGAGCTTCAGGGCCAGATAGTATGGGGCAAGAAGAATCTTCTCTAGCATAGGTCACAAAGATAAGCAAAAATATTGCGTTTCGTCCGCGTGACGGGGAATAAAAAAACACCCCCGGCTGCAAGTCGTGCCGGAGGTGCTGAGCAAGGTATGGTGCAAGAATCAGATTTCTGCCTTCCAGAGTCCGTGCAGGTTGCAGTACTCATAGGCGACGACCGCCGTATCTCCTTCCGGAAGCAGGAATTCGGCCTCGGGTTTTTCGCCGGGCTTCAGCTCCTTCTTCTGGAATCCGTGCCCGGTTTCGAGGACGATCCAGTTGATGAAGTGGGCTTCGACCATCGGATGTTCCACGGAACCGACCGTGACCGTCGCCTTGTTTCCTTCAACTTTCACGACCGGCACATGCTTCTCGGTCGCTCCGTCGCTCGTTTCCGGCACAAGTTCCTGCATTTCCGCTCCGCAGCACACGACGCGCACGCCTGAATCCCGGAAATGGTTGATGATGTTCCCGCAATGGGGGCAGATGTAGAATTTCATGCTGTTGAGTCAATTTTGTTTGGTTTTGAATCATTCAAAATCAATGCCAAGGAGACCATTTCTTCTCCCGGGAGGGCACCCGGGCATATTCAGGAAGCCCCGAAGGACTGGACTTGATAGACGTTGGCGGTGTCGAGGGGGGTGTCGCCCCAGCGGAGGGCGACGGCGTCGAGGAGGGCGCGGACTTCGTCGGGGTCGACGGCGGTGACGAGGCGGATGCGCGTGTCCTTGAAGTCGGGAAGGCCCTTGAAGTAGCAGGAAAGGTGGCGGCGCATTTCGTAGACCCCGCGCGGAGCTCCTTTCAGGGCGAGGGACAGGTCGAACTGTCGCCGGGCGAGGGCCACCCGCTCCCGGACGCCCATCGGAGGAAGCTCGGTGCCCGTGGCGAGATATTCCTTGATCTCCCGGAAGATCCAGGGATGGCCGAAGGAGGCCCGGGCTACCATGATGCCGTCCACGCCGTACCGGTCGAACGCTTCTTTCGCCCGCTGCGGGGTCGTGATGTCGCCGTTGCCGATGATGGGAATATGCATGCGCGGGTTGTCCTTGACGGCCCCGATGAGGGTCCAGTCGGCTTCTCCCTTGTACAGCTGGCAGCGCGTCCGGCCGTGGATCGTCAGGGCCTGGATGCCCGCATCCTGCAGCCGCTCGGCCAGCTCCACGATGATCTTCGACTTGTCGTCCCAGCCGAGCCGGGTCTTGACGGTCACGGGCTTGCCCACGGCCTCTACGATGCTCTTCGTGATGCGGACCATCTTGTCCGGCTCCCGCATCATGCCGGAGCCTGCGCCCCGGATCGCGATCTTGCTCACCGGGCAGCCGAAATTGATGTCGATGACGTCGGCTCCGTGGCCGCCCACAAGTTCCGGCGCACGGTCCGCCATCTTCGCCGCCGCGACCATCGCGTCCGGATCGCTGCCGTAGATCTGGATCCCCACCGGCGCTTCCTCGTCCGAAGTCACCAGTTTCGCACGGGCCTTCTTCGCGTCGCGGACCAGGCCTTCGGCCGGGATGAATTCGGTGTACACCATGTCCGCGCCCTGCTCCCGGCAGAGGATGCGGAACGAGGCGTCCGTGACATCCTCCATCGGCGCCAGGAGCACCGGCTTATCGCCCAAGTCTATGTTTCCGATCTTCATATTCCCGGCAAATTTACTATTTTTGCAAGGATATTATAGAACGGACATGAAAGAGATCAAAACAATCGGAGTCTTGACCAGCGGTGGGGATGCCCCCGGAATGAATGCCGCGATCCGGGCCGTGACCCGCACCGCCATCTACAACGGCTGGAAGGTGTACGGAATCTACCGGGGCTTCGAAGGACTGATCAATGGTGAATTCAAGGAATTGACCACCGAGAGCGTCAGCAACACGATCCAGCGGGGCGGGACCATCCTCAAAACCGCGCGGAGCGAGGCGTTCCGGACGCCGGAAGGGCGCAAGGCCGCTTATGAAAATCTGGTCAAGTTCAGGGTGGACGCCATCATCGTCATCGGCGGCAACGGCTCCCTTGCCGGTGCCCAGGATTTCGCCCGGGAATACGACATCCCGGTCATCGGCCTGCCCGGCACCATCGACAACGATCTGTACGGAACGGATTCCACCATCGGCTACGACACCGCGCTGAACACGATCGTGGACTGCGTGGACAAGATCCGCGACACCGCCACCTCGCACGACCGCATCTTCTTCGTCGAGGTGATGGGACGGGACGCAGGCTTCCTGGCGCAGAACAGCGCGATCGCCGCAGGGGCGGAGGCGGCCATCATTCCGGAGGACAAGACCGACATCGACCAGCTGGAGCGGTTCATCGGGCACGGCTTCCGCAAGAGCAAGAACAGTTCCATCGTGATCGTTTCGGAAAGTCCGAAGGACGGGGGTGCGATGCACTATGCCGAGCGCGTACGGAAGGAATATCCCCAGTACGACGTGCGCGTGAGCATTCTCGGCCATCTGCAGCGGGGCGGCCGCCCGTCCGCCTACGACCGCATTCTGGCGAGTCGTCTCGGCTACGCCTGCATCGAGGCCCTGCAGGAGGGGCAGCGCAACATCATGATCGGCATTGACGACTGCCGGATCGTCTATGTGCCGATCAACAAGGCCATCAAGAAGGACAAGCCGATCGACAAAGAGTTGGTCAACGTGCTCGCGGTTCTTTCCATCTAGATTTGTAAAAAATTGGAAAAATGCTTACTTTTGCGACCCCTATCATGTGTAGGGATCGCAATTATTATGTTAAACCATTAAAGATCAAGACAGTGGACACACTTAGCTACAAAACGGTCTCCCTGAACAAGGCGACCGTAAAGAAAGAGTGGGTCGTTATCGATGCGACAGATCTGGCGCTCGGACGTCTTGCTTCCAGGGTCGCGCTTGTCCTCCGGGGCAAGACCAAGCCGGGCTACACGCCTCACGTGGACTGCGGTGACAACGTCATCGTGGTCAACGCCGAGAAGGTGGCGCTCAAAGGGAAGAAGATGACCGACCGTGTCTACGTTCGCTACACCGGTTACCCGGGTGGCCAGCGTTTCACCACGCCGAAGGAGATTCTCGCGAAAAGACCCGCTGAACTGGTCCGGAGATCCGTCAAAGGAATGCTTCCGAAGACCCGTCTTGGTGACAAGCTCATCGGCAACCTGTTCGTTTACGCAGGTCCCGAGCACCCGCACCAGGCACAGCAACCCAAAGTTATTAAGTTGAACGAAATCTAGCAGCGCAAATGGAACAGAAAAACGCCCTTGGAAGACGTAAATCAGCCGTCGCTCGCGTGTATCTTTCAGCTGGAAAAGGCAACGTCACGATCAACGACCGCACCCTCGAAGACTACTTCAAGGAGGATGCGCTCCGGTACATCGTGAACCAGCCCTTTGCAGTGACGAAGACGGAAGGTCAGTTTGACGTGAAGGTGAACATCGTCGGTGGAGGCATCAAAGGCCAGGCAGAAGCCATCAGACTCGGAATATCCCGCGCCCTGAGCGATCTGGATAGAGAGGCTTACCGCTCCGCACTGAAAGCCGAAGGCTTCCTCACCCGCGATCCGCGCGAAGTCGAGCGGAAGAAACCTGGTCAGCCTGGCGCACGCAAACGCTTCCAGTTCAGTAAGCGTTAGTCTTACACGACCGGTTGACATTACGCACAGTCCGGTTCGACAAATCCTGTGGACCTGTAGCGGATGCGAATTCACCACGACTGCCACGAGATTGCCGAGACTGCGGAAAATCCAGGAGACTGACAAGGTCATTGCTCCGGATTGAAGAAAAGAGCCTGAAAGGCGCACGGCAAACCGCCTGAGGGATAGTAAAACCAGAAAATTACAATTGAAATGCCACGTACAAATTTCCAAGAACTTCTTGATGCAGGTGTCCACTTCGGCCACTTGGCCAGGAAATGGAATCCCAAAATGGCCCCTTACATTTTCGACCAGAAAAACGGGATCCACATCATTGACCTGCACAAGACCATCGTCAAGATAGACGAGGCTGCCGAGGCAATGAAAGAGCTTGCGCGCTCAGGCCGCAAGATTCTGTTCGTCGCCACGAAGAAACAAGCGAAAGAGCTTGTTTCCGAGAAGGCTACGGCAGTCGGCATGCCTTCGATCACCGAGCGTTGGGCGGGCGGAATGCTTACGAACTTCCCCACCATCCGCAAGGCGATCAAGAAAATGAACACCATCGACAAGATGAAAGAGGACGGCACCTTCGAGAAACTCGCCAAGCGCGAGCGTCTGCAGGTGGACCGTCAAAGGGAAAAGCTTGAGAAGAACCTCGGCTCCATCAAGGACATGAGCCGTCTTCCTTCGGCGATTTTCGTCGTTGACATCCAGAAGGAAGCCAACGCCGTCAAGGAGGCCAACCGCCTCAACATCCCGGTATTTGCAATGGTTGACACATGTTGCGATCCCAGCCCGATTGATTATGTGATACCGGCCAACGACGACGAACGGAAGTCGATCGAACTCATCGTGAACATCCTCTGCAAGGCCATCGAAGAGGGTCTCGGCGAGCGGAAACTCGAAAAGGAGAAAGAAGGCGACGAAGAGAATGCGGAGGGAGAGCGCCCGACCCGTCCTGCCGGCAAGCGTCTCCGCTCCCGCAGAGGTGCCAAGCCCGTGGACGTAGAGGCGGAAGCGGAAGAAGAGACCGAAGAGGTTGCCGAAGCCGAGAAATTGGCTGACGAAGATCCCGGGGAAGAGAAGCCCGTCCGGAAGGCAGGCCCGCGGAAGGCGCCCGCCAGGAAGCTGGAAGAGGCTCCCGAGGCCGAATCCGAAGCACCTACAGCTGAATAATTTTAAACAGAATTAGTTATGGCAATTAAAGCACAAGACGTAATGAAATTACGCAAGATGACCAGTGCCGGCATGATGGATTGCAAGAATGCCCTCACCGAGGCAAACGGCGATTTCGACAGGGCAGTGGAAATCATCCGCGAGAAAGGAAAACTCGTAGCGGCCAAGCGGGCCGACCGGGAGACTACCGAAGGCGCTGTCCTGATCCGTGTGAACGGAGGGAAGGCTATCCTCGTGTGCCTGGGCTGCGAGACGGACTTCGTGTCTGCAACTCCTGACTTCAAGGCGCTGGCGGAAGAGGTCGCCGATGCCGCCATCGCGAACTTCCCCGCCGACCTGGAGGCCCTCAAGGCTTGCAAGTGCTCCAACGGTCACACCGTCGAGGAGGAGATTTCCGCGCAGACCGGCAAGACGGGCGAGAAGCATCTTCTGGTCTATTATTCTACCTTGGAGGCTCCTTTCATTGCCCAGTACGTGCACAACAACTCGAAGGTTGCTTCCATCGTTGCTTTCAACAAGGAAGTTCCCGAAGAAATCGGCAAGAATGTGGCGCAGCAGGTGACTGCGATGAATCCGATCTCCGTGTCCAAGGATGACTGCCCGAAGGATGCCGTCGAGAAGGAAATGGCGATGTTCAAGCAGCAGATGCTCGAGGATCCGAAGATGGCCGGCAAGCCGGAGGCGATGCTCGACAACATTGCGAAGGGCAAGCTCCAGAAGTTCTTCAAGGAGCAGACGCTCGAAGAGCAGGAGTTCATCTGGGATGCCAAAGTTTCTGTCGCTGAATATATCCATGCGGCGGACAAGGATGCGAAAGTCATGGCTTTCCGCAGATTCTCCCTGAACGACTGATCCTGCACGTGCAGGAGCATGAAACCGGGACGGCCCACGCCGCCCCGGTTTTTTTGCCTTTCCGGTGGAGCGGAGGGAGCCTCCGGACCGGTACGCCCCTTCGGGGCTATCCCTTCCATGCCGTTGGCGTGGGCCCCTCCCGTTCACGGAGCCACGGGCGGCTACG
>CABTXO010000086.1 GCA_902488725.1 uncultured Bacteroidales bacterium | reverse complement strand
GGTCGTGAACGGCAGCCACAGGAAATTGCCCAGATTCGCCGTGAAATCCGCGCCCATGCTGAACAGGTGCGAAACAGAGACAAAGCCCGGGTTCAGCCCCAGGTGGTAGTGCCCGTTCCAGGCGATCAGCGCATAGTCCGCGAAGGGGGTCAGCACAAAATTCCGGATGTAGGCGGCGGGGGAGAGGAAGGACCAGTCGACCGGAAGGATCGGAATGGCATAGTCGAGAGTCGCCTTCAGCCGGCCCGCCCCGCAGAGTTCCGTCAGGGAGACCAGTGTGGAATTGACAAGACCGCGCGGCAGGGTGCTGACGGCGTTTTTCTCGAAATAGATTCCTTCGTTCGGCCCATTTCGGTAGAACACCCCGCTCTGCACGGCGGCCGTCAATTTCATGCCCTGGTTCCATCCGAGTCCGGGCAGGTAGCCGTACAGGTAGAGATAGCCGATCCCCGGGTAGCTTTCCACGTGGCCCGGTGAGGCCTTCAAGCCCAGTTCCGCTCCGAATCCGAGTTTCGGGAACAATTCCGACGGAGCCTTTGCACGAAGGACATAGCCCCGCAGGGAAAGGTCGAGCGAATGCAGCGGGGCCGTATTCCCGCTGCCGACGAAATCCGTCAAGTCCGGCAGTTCCTTTCCGTCTCTGTCTTTGAATTTCATGAGAATCCCGTCAATGAACCGGTTGTTGGACCATGCGTAGCGCAGGCGGGGCACCAACCCCCGGGAAATGCCGCCCGAGCTGAAGTTGAAGGGAATATAGGTCGAGAATTTCAGGGAAAGGGCGGGCTTTCCCTGGGGTGTCCGGTCGTAGTGGAACGAATGCTGCTGGTTCTTCAGGAGGTGGACCCGCCGGTAGTCAAAACTTTCGTAGTCGTTGAAGTCGGCCTGGACTTCCAGCACGGGAAGCAGTCCGGTGTAGGTGTATTTCAGATGTCCGGAATGCCGCCACTTCTTTGTGCGCATCGGATCCGGGTGCAAGGAATAGCCGACGAAGCCGAAGCCGGTGCCCAGGTCGTTCTGGAACACGCCGGTCGCGCCGATGGAGCCGCCCTGGAAGTAGGCATCCCCGGTCAGCGCGCTGAAATTGTCGTAGTTGAAGTAGACGGGGGCCCAGGAATGGAAGCGCGGGAGGCGGATTCTGGAATATTTCCGCGGCGCGGAAAAGGTCGCGCCCTCCGCCGGACCGCTGTGGAAGGCCGTCTCCTGCCGGGAAAGTTCGTCTGCGACAGACCAGGCATGGATGTCGTTGAAATCCACCGTCTTCACAGGCAGGTCGGCCACGGCGGTCCTGTACACCATGCTGCCCTGCCGGTAGGTTTCCGGGCGGTCTGAGGCTGCGGAAGAAGTGTAGCAGAGGGTGTCTCCTGCCGCATTGAAACTGAAGTTCTGCAGCCCGTAACGGGTCGTGCTCAGCTGCTGCAGCGTACCGTCGTCAGGGTTCATCAGGTACAGTTCTGCAACACCGGTCCGGTCGCAGAGGAAGGAGATTCCGTCCCGGTCGAACCCCAGGTTCAGCAGCGTGACCGGCTGCGGCCCGAGCCAATGGCGCAATTGCGCCTTGCCGCCTTCGTCCCGTCCGGTGATTTCATAGATTCCCATCCCGTGGTCGGAAAGTCCGGATACGAAGTGCCGTTCGCCGACCCAGACGGATTCCGTGAACTGCAGGGAGTCCGGTGCCGTGAAGGCTTTCAGAAGCCGTCCATCCGTAGCGTCCAGGATTTCCATCCGCGAACCGCCCGGGACGGGATATTCCATGACGGACAACCGTTTTCCATCGGGCGAAGGTGCCGGGCTGAACAGTTTCCCGCGGTGCGTCAGGTTGTGGATCTTCCGGGGCCGCGCGGTGTCGATGTAGCGGATGATGGAATGAGATTCCAGGTTCCAGCGGTGTCCGGGCACGGTTTCGGTCCAGTAGATCCGGCCGAGCGGGGCGTCGTAGTACAGACAGCCGGTCTTGGGGGAGAAGGAGCGGATCCTTTTTTCCCGGCCGTCCGGCGCGATCCGGACCAGGCAGGTCGATGTGGAGAGCCCGCTCTTGACGGCGACCATGTCCGTCCCGCCCGGGAATATTCCGTTGGCATATTCCGTGTGCCTCCACGGGCGCCGCGTAAACTGGGTGGACGGCATGAAGGGCGCGCGTTTCCCGGCTTCCCGGTCCCAGAGCTCCTTGTACCGTTCCTCTATGGTGCGGAAGGAGACGTTGAAGGGCATTCCCGAGGCCGTCTTGACGGTTTTCTGCAGATTGTTGAACCAGCCTTTCCGGCAGACCCGGTCAAAATACCGGTCCATGAACAAGGGGTCGTCGAAGAAGACACGGGTGCCCGACACCAGCAGATACCCGACCCGGTAATAGTCCGGCGCATAATATTTCTGCGAACCGTAGGACCACTTCCAGTAGTTGCGGAAGTCGCCGCAGTCGAAAGCCGGCATCAGATAGTTGAGGAAATTCGCCTGCCGGCCTCTGCCGGAGCGCGTCAGGGCGGTCTCCGTGGCCACGGCATCTCCCTCCAGCAGCGTCCGGCCCGGGTAGATGCCGGCCAGGGCTCCGGCGAACATCTCCCCGAACAGGTAGTGGTAGAATTTGAAGCCCTTCGCCCGCCCGAACTGCATCTGCGAGGCGTGCCGGCCTTCGTGGATGGCCAGGAGGTCCACCCAGGGAATCGGGGTCGGGCCGTAGGCGTCCGGAACGGTGAACATGTCGATGCGCCGCGGGGCCCAGGTGACCGCCCCGTTCGCGACCGCCGTGTGGCCGTGCAGGATCACGGGCATCCGGGTCCGGTAGTTCTCCCCGGTCCGGAAACCGGAGGTGTGCGACAGCGGTTCCCGCCAGCGTTCCAGCGCAAGGCCGTAGACTTTCGCCAGCGAATCGGAGCCGGCCGGGTAGAGGAGCCGGAAGTTGCCGGTCTCGATTTGCTGCCAGCGCACGGATGCCGGATTGCTTCCGGTGGGCTGGAACTGGGCGGCTGCGGGGTGCGAAAGGAAGAGGAAGGGGATGAGCGGAAATACTTTGACGAGACGCATGATGGGCTTCAATACTTCGATTGCACAAAGATAATTCTTTCCCAAAACATTTTTTCCGTAAATTTGCTCAGATTATTTACCTGATGCAGATTCTCATTCAAGTACTGATCCTTCTCGGAGCACTTGCCATGTTCCTGTATGGCATGATGCTGATGAGCGAAGGCATGCAGAAGGCTGCCGGAGACTCGCTCCGCAACTTCTTGAATTCCATGACATCGAATCCCTTCAAGGGAATTCTCACCGGCATCATCGTGACGGCGATCATCCAGTCCTCCAGCGGTACCACGGTCATGATCGTGTCGATGGTGAACGCGGGCTTGATGGCGCTTTCCAACGCCATCGGCGTGATCATGGGCGCCAACATCGGCACCACCGTCACGGCCTGGCTGATCTCTCTCTTCGGATTCAGCTACGACATCGCGACCATCGCGATCCCCATCATCGCACTGGGCTTCGGCCTGACCCTGTCCAAGTCGGGCCGATCCAAGAGCATCGGCCAGTTCTTCATCGGTTTCTCCCTCCTGATCCTGGGTCTGGCGACGATGAAGAATGCCGTTCCGGACCTCAATGAATATCCCGACCTTCTGGCTTTCGTCCAGCGGCTGACGAACTACAAGTTCCTGTCGGTCATCATCTTCACCGTGCTGGGCGCAGTGCTGACCGTAATCCTGCAGGCCTCCAGTGCCGCCATGGCCCTCACGATGGTGTTCGTGGCGAACGGCTGGATCAATTTCGAAATGGCTTCCGCGATGGTGCTGGGCGAGAACATCGGCACCACCATTACGGCGAACATCGCCGCGGCGGTCGGCAACTATTCCGCCAAGCGGACCGCCATCGCCCACACCCTGTTCAATGTGATCGGTGTCGTCCTGTCCCTGATTTTCTTCAATCCGTTGATGTGGCTGATCACGAAACTGGACCTCATGGTCGGTCTTCCCGATCCGGTTTCCGCCTTTGAAGACCCCTCCGCCATCACGGCCGGCGCCCTGACCCCGGAGCTGCAGAGATCGATGCTCTTCGGCATCTGCTTCCTCCACACGGTCTTCAACGTGCTGAACACCGTGATCCTGGTCGGCTTCATCCCTCAGATTGTCAAGATTGTCACCCGCGTCATCCCGACGCCCAAGGGTGAAGAAGAAGTTTTCCGCCTCAAGTTCATCCAGGGCGGTCCTCTGTCCACGGCTGAACTCTCTCTGGACGAGGCCAAGCAGGAAATCATCCATTTTGCGGAAATCTGCCACCGGGAGACTACCTTCATCCGTGATGCTATTGCTGCCATGGAATCCGGCAATTTCGACGAAGCGGAGGCCAGGCTGGTGAAGTACGAACAGATCACCGACAAGATTGAATATGAGATCGCTTCCTATCTGAACGAGGTCAGCAAGGGAGAGATCAGCGCCGTGTCCGCCATCCGGATCCGCGAAATGTACCGCGTGATCGGGGAAATGGAGAGCATCGGCGATTCCGGCGAGGCCATCGGCCGGATGCTGAAGCGCACCCGCGCGCACGGCAAGTTCTTCAGCGAAGACATGCTCAAGAAACTGAACCGGATGCTCGACCTGCTGGACGTGGCCTTCGAAGCCATGATTGAAAACGTGACCATCCCCGCCGTCTTCCTGGGGGACATCTCCAATGCGGAAGATGCCGAGTACAACCTCAACGAGTACCGGAACAACCTGCGCGAAGAGCACATCCTGAACATCGAAAAGCCCGACTACGACTACCAGACGGGCGTCTTCTACATCGACATCGTCCAGGAACTGGAGAAGATCGGCGACTTCCTGGTGAACATCTCCCAGTGCCAGCTGGAAAAAATCGACTGACCATGCGAGGGACGGCGGCATATTCAGGAAGAGGGATCCTTCTGCTGCTGGCGGTTTGCGGCATGGCGGCGGGCTGCTGCCGGAGGACGGCCGCACCGGAGCCGGCTTTCCAGCCCCGGGAATTTCCGGCCGTGCCCAAGGTGCCGGCCCTGATTACGGATCCGGCGGAGGCGGCGGAATATGTCGTCACGCACTACTGGGACGCCTTCACGGACACCGCCCGCATCTATCCCTGCGACACCGCGCTGGTGAACGGTGTGCCGCGGGAGAAGGTGGAAAGTGCCGTCGGGATGTACGTGACGCTGCTCGAACGGCAGGTGTCCCTTCCTTTCGCGCAAAAGGCCGTGGACGCTTTCTTCAGCCGCATCGAAGCCTTTGAGGCGCGGGACACCGCCACGAACGTGTTCGAGTTTCTGACAAAGCAGTTCTCGCGCTACCTCTACGACCCGAATTCTCCCGTCCGCAGCGAAGACCTCTACCTGCCTTTCGTGTCGCGGATGGCGGTTTCCGACCATGTGCCGGCGGACCTGCATCCGGCTTTCGCGTTCGACGCGCGGATGTGCGCCCTCAACCGGACCGGAACCCCGGCGGCGGATTTCGCCTTCCGGGACCTTGCGGGCCGCACATACCGACTTTACGGCATCCGGGCACCCTTCACCCTGCTCTTCTTCACGAATCCCGGCTGTCCGGCCTGCCGGGAGATCATCGGGCAGATCGAAGGAAGCCAAAACCTTTCCCGGCTGATCGCCGCCGGCCGGCTCGCCGTGGTCAACATCTACATCGACCGGGAACTGGACAAGTGGAAGGAATATGCCGGCACCTATCCGGCCGACTGGTACAACGGCTACGACGCCGACTACATCATCCGGTCGGACGTCTCGTACAACGTCCGGGCGATTCCGTCCCTCTACCTGCTGGACGCACGCAAGCACGTCCTGCTGAAAGACGCCCCGCCCGACCGGGTCCTCGATTACCTGGACCGGGTGCAGTAGCCTCCGGCTGTCATTTCGAACGAAGCGAGAAATCCAATATTCAAACACCATGACCATCGAAAAGGAACTTTGGGGCAAAACCCCTGACGGCAAGGAAATCTTCCTGTACACCCTCACGAACAAATCCAAAGCTTTCGTCCGGCTGTCCAGCGTGGGCGCGGGCATCGTGTCCATCGCGGTGCCCGACAAGGACGGCAAACTGGCGGACGTCGTGCTCGGCTATCCCTGTCCCGAAGACTACTTCGGTGACGGTCCCTGTGCCGGGAAAGTCCCCGGCCGCTTCGCCAACCGCATCGCGAAGGGCCGCTTCATCCTGGACGGTCAGGAATATTCCCTTCCGGTCAACAACGGCCCCAACCACCTGCACGGCGGCCCCGACGGCTTCCAGAACCAGGTCTGGGAGAGCCGCATCCAGGGCGATGCAGTGGAGTTCATGTACTATTCCGCTGACGGGGAAGCCGGCTATCCCGGCAACCTGAAGGCCATCGCCCGTTATGAATGGGGCGAGGACAACGTGCTGAAGCTCATCCTGACCGCCCGGACCGACCGGCCGACCGTGGTCAACCTGACGAACCATGCCTACTTCAACCTCAACGGGGAGGGCAACGGGAACATCCTGGGGCATGAGATGAAACTCAACGCTTCGACCTGGCTGCCGACGGACGAGACCCTGATTCCGGTCGGGGAGGCGGATCCGGTGGCCGGCACCCCGATGGATTTCCAGGAATTCAAGAAGCTGGGCGCGGAGATCGAGGAAGATTTTCCGGCGCTGAAATTCGGCAAGGGCTACGACAACTGCTGGCTGATCTCGGGCTACGAACCCGGCCAGCTCCAGAGCGCCGCGGTCCTATATGCCCCCGAGAGCGGCCGCCAGCTGGAGGTCCTCACCACCCAGCCAGCCGTGCAGGTGTACACCGGCAATTGGCTCGCCGGCTGTCCCCGCGGCAAGTGCGGCCGCAGCTACTTCGACTACGAAGGCGTGGCCATCGAATGCC
>CABTXO010000085.1 GCA_902488725.1 uncultured Bacteroidales bacterium | reverse complement strand
ACCTCAAGATAAGCATTTCCTGCAAATAAAACAAGCATTTTTCCAATTTATTTCGTTGACTATCAGTCTGTTTCGACTAAAGCAGGAACGACTAAGCTATATCTTGCCTCCGTCGATATTGCCCGAGGAAGTGCTATGTTGCAGGTTGAAAATCAGGCGAGTGCCCTCCACGTCTGCAGGGCGTGGCTGCTGCAGCGAAGGGGGGCAGGTGCGTCCGCTGTCAGAACCGATAGACGAATCCGATGGAGAGGTCGTCTCCAAAACTGAGCGCATCATCTCCGCCGAAGGATCCGGAGAACGCAAATCCTCCGTTCGAATTCCCCGACAGAGTCAGTCCGGCAAAGTTCAGATTCGTTTTCAGGAGGAAATGCCTGCTCAGGTCATAGGTCAGGACGGGGCTTACATAAGCGGCATACTTCGTGTACGCGATGCCGTTCTGCTTCGGGACGAGCTGAAGTCCGGCTTCGGCCCACACCGCGAAACCACCGAAACGGATGGCGGAATAGGCCGCATACGGATTGACGGTGAGCAGACTGACCTTCGTGTCCGTCTTGTTGAGATAGGGACTTTCGACCTTGGATTCGGACTTTCCATAGGAGAACCTGGCACCGAACGCCCAATTGTCGTTCAAGAGATATCCGGCTTCGGGATTGATGCTGACGGACCACGATTTCGTGCTGGCGCTCGGGTCTTTTCCGTAGGATCCGCCGACCGACCCTCCGATGTACACCTGTGCGGATGCCGCAATGGAGAACATCAGCAGGGCGGAAAGGATGAAACTTTTGACAAAGATTGTGTTCATGATTCGAAAGAGATTAAAGAGATTAATTGTGCTTGAACCTGAGGGCAAGATGGCCATCCTGCCATTCCGATCCGGACCAATCGTAGAGAGAAGTGTCCGCATCAAAATAAATACAGGCACCTTCAAACTTTATTTTCACATGCTGCAGCACCCCGCCTTCTCCGCTCATCGCTCGGTCGGAGATGTTCAAAAGCGTGATGAGTCCGCGGGAATCGACTTGATAATGAAACTGATAGACCCGGACTCCAATTCCACAACCGTCGGAAGGTACAATCGGTTTCCTGGGATTCCCCTTGAACCACTCCGGGTACGGAACATACAGGTTGACCTGCGTAAGCCCCGCAGGTGAATCCGGTTTCAGCACTTTTGAGCGCTGCAAAACACTGGTAGGCGTAGTTTCCCCTTGGTCTGTGAGTGACTGGACACCTGTCCAGCCGTAGGTCTGCATCTGAAAAAGCACATCCTCCGAGACAAGTCCCTTGCCCGAGAGGTCGATGGGCGCACTCCACGTTGCGGAAACCAATGAATATGTGCCGGTGATGGCGTTGATGGTGGCGTAGGAGGCTTCGCTCCAGAAGGCGGTGTATTCAGGTTCTGTATTTTGGCAAGCCGCAAGAAGGAGCAGGCTCGTGACCATTGCGAATAATCTGGCTTGAAGTGTTTTCACATCGTTGATCTTTTGTGCGGGGTGCAAAGGTACGAAAAATATTTTTTTCCCCCGACAAATTCCGGCAAGGGGCATGAGGTGCGGCAGTCGCGAGCAGAAATGCGGGACGGGAGGCGATGGGGGAGACGCAATTCGCTTCGGATTTCTCGGACGAAATTGTTAAATTTGTACTTCGATTCTAAAGTACGATACAGCCATGCGCGCATTGATCAGTGTGAGTGACAAGACCGGCGTCGTCGAATTCGCCGGAGCTCTTGTGTCGCTGGGATGGGAATTGCTTTCCACCAGCGGCACGATGAAAATGTTGAAGGAAGCGGGCCTGCCCGTCACGAGCGTCAGCGACGTGACCGGCTTCCCGGAAATCTGCGACGGACGGGTGAAGACCCTCCATCCGAAGATCCACGGCGCCCTGCTGGCGAGAAGGGATCTTCCCGACCATCTGAAACAATTGCAGGACAACGGCATCGAGACTATCGACCTGGTCTGCGTGAACCTCTATCCTTTCCGCGAGACGATCGCCAAGCCGGATGTCACCATGGAAGATGCCGTGGAGCACATCGACATCGGTGGCCCTTCGATGCTTCGGAGCGCGGCCAAGAACTGGGCCTCTGTGACCGTCGTGGTGAATCCCGACGACTATGCCCAAGTGCTGGAAGAAATCCGCGAGACCGGCAACACCACCCCCGAAACCCGCCTCCAGCTTTCCGCCAAGGCCTACACCCACACCGCCCAGTACGATGCCGCCATCGCGACTTACATGCGCGCCCAGGCCGGCCTGCCCGAAAAATTGTTCCTGGAATATGACATCTGCGCGCCGCTGCGCTACGGGGAGAATCCCCACCAGCAGGCGAAGTTCTACAAGACGCCCGAGACGGTGCCGTATTCCCTCGCCACCGCCGAGCAGTTGAACGGCAAGGAACTGTCGTACAACAATATTCAGGATGCCAATGCGGCGCTCAACATCGTCCGCGAATTTGACGAGCCTTTCGCCGTGGGCCTCAAGCACATGAACCCTTGCGGAGCGGCTGTCGGAACCGACATTACGGACGCCTGGCGGAAAGCCTACGAAGCGGACAAGACATCCATATTCGGAGGCATCGTGGCCTTCAACCGCGAAGTCAACCTTGAAACGGCACAGCTGCTCAAACCCATATTCCTGGAAATCGTGATGGCGCCTTCCTTCGCGCCGGATGCCCTGGAACTGCTGCGGACGAAGAAAAACCTGCGCGTGCTGCGGGTGAAGATGGAACAGGATCCCGCGGCGCACCGGCAGCTGGTCGGCGTGAACGGGGGACTGCTGGTGCAGGAACAGGACCTGACCACCAAGCCGGTGGCGGCGGAGATGTGTGCGACGAAAGTGCAGCCGACAGCCGCGCAGCTCGCCGATCTGAACTTCGGCTGGCGGATCGTGAAACACGTGAAATCCAATGCGATCGTGGTGGTGAAAGACGGCATGACCCTCGGGGTCGGCGCCGGCCAGATGAACCGCATCGGCTCGGCCGAAATCGCACTGAAAGAAGCCGCGCACACCCTTTCCGAGAAGGCTGCAGCCGGTAATCCGACGGAAGCGCTCGACGAGAAGGCGGTCGCCCGCAAGGCCGGACTGGTCCTCGCCTCCGACGGCTTCTTCCCCTTCGATGACTGCGTGGCTCTGGCCGCTGACTACGGCGTCAAAGCGATCGTGCAGCCGGGCGGGAGCATCCGCGACGAAGATTCCGTCAAAAAAGCCGACGAATCCGGCATCACCATGCTCCTCACCGGAGAAAGACATTTCAAACATTAGGATATGGGCATCAATGCATTGCTTCCCTGGAAGAACAGCAACTTCGAAACCGACAAGAAGGCCTATGCGGAATTCACGCGCCGGATGTCCGCCCTCCGGCAGGCCAAGGTGCTGGTGATCGGCGGCGGCGGCCGCGAGCATGCGATTGTGGACGCCCTGTCCCGGTCGAGCCACGTGGGCAGGATTTTCTGCGCTCCGGGCAACGCCGGCATCGCGCAGCAGGCCACCTGCCTCCCGATCGAAGACCACCAGACCGATGACCTGCTCGCCTTCGCCCTGCAGGAGAAAATCGACCTGACTGTCGTTGGTCCCGAAGTCCCGCTGTCGGCGGGCATCGTCGACACCTTCGCGCAGGCGGGCCTGCGCATCTTCGGGCCTTCCGCCGCCGCGGCCCGCATCGAATCCAGCAAAGACTTCGCGAAGGCCCTCATGGCCCGTTGCGGTGTGCCTACGGCCGCCTACCGGACCTTCGAGGACTATGCGGAGGCCCTGGAATATGTCCGCGCAGGTTCTTTCCCGGTGGTGCTGAAGTATGACGGACTCGCCGCCGGCAAGGGGGTTGTCATCGCCGAAAACCTGGAAGAGGCCGAATCGGCCCTCAAGGACATGCTGCTGGACGACAAGTTCGGCAAGGGGAAGGTTCTGGTCGAGGAATTCCTGACCGGTCCCGAGTTTTCCTTCCTCTGCTTCGTCTGCGGCCCCGAAGTGTTCCCGATGGTCCTTTCGCAGGACCACAAGCGCGCCTTCGAAGGCGACAAAGGCCCCAACACGGGCGGCATGGGGGCATATTCCCCGCTCCCGTTCATCACGAAGGAAGATGAAGAATATGCCCTGGAAAAGATCATGAAGCCGGTCGCGGCGGGTATGGCGGCGGAAGGCTGCCCCTTCAAGGGCGTGCTGTACGGCGGCCTGATGAAGACCCCGCAGGGCATCAAGGTCATCGAATTCAACTGCCGCTTCGGGGATCCCGAGACGGAAGTCGTGCTCCCGCGCCTGCAGACGGACCTGTTCGAGATCTTCTGCGCCATCGCCGAAGGCGGAATGCCGCCCGAGCAGCCGGAAGGGACGATCGCCCTGGAGGGGATGGTCGTGCCGGCGAGCGCGCTGATGCCGGAACTGCATTGGTCCGACGAGGCCGTGCTGGGCTTCGTGTTGGCCTCCAAGGGCTATCCCGGCGCCTACAAGAAGGGGTTTGAAATCACCGGTCTGGACGAAGCGCTGTCCGATCCGGCCGTGAAAATCTACCACATGGGCACGACGATGAAGCGGGTCTCGGATCTCTCCGAAGGCCGCTGCCGGACCGCCGGCGGAAGGGTCATGATGGTTCTCGCTTCCGGCGACGACCTCCGGGAGGCGCACGACCGCGCCCTCGCCGCCGTGGAAAAAATCCGCTGCGACAACCTCTTCTTCCGCCGCGACATCGGGTGCCGCGTGTTGTAGCTGTTGGACAAGGGTGGTACTTTCGTGCCACCCTTGTAGAATGGGAGAACAGATAATCAAGCACTTATAAAATAATTTACGAATATGATCATATCAGGCAAAGAGCTGTCGGCGCGTTTGAAGGCCGAAATGGCGGAGCAGGTTGCCACCTTTCCTGCGAAATATGGCCGGGTGCCGCATCTGGTCGTGATCCTGGTCGGGGAGGACGGCGGCAGCCAGACCTACGTGCGGAACAAGGCCAAGGCCTGCGACGTGGTCGGGATCCGGAACACGACGATCCGTCTGCCGGAGGACACGGCGGAGCAGGTCCTGCTGGACAAGATCGCCGAACTGAACGCCGACGACACGGTGGACGGCATTCTGATTCAGCTTCCGCTCCCGAAGCAGATCAGCGAACCGAAAGTCATCGAGGCCGTCGCCCAGGGCAAGGATGTGGACGGTTTCCATCCGCTCAACACCGCTGCCATGTGGCAGAAGCGGCCGAATTCCTCCTACACCATCCCCTGCACCCCGGAGGGCATCATCCGGCTGCTGGAGGCCGGAAAGGTCGAGATCGCCGGGAAGCATGCCGTGGTGATCGGCCGCAGCCAGATTGTCGGTCTGCCGATTTCCAAACTGCTGCTGGACAGGAACGCCACCGTGACGATCTGCCACAGCCGCACGCAGAACCTCCCGGACATCACCCGGCAGGCGGACATCCTGGTGGCCGCCGTGGGCCGTCCGAAGTTCGTGACCGGCGAGATGGTCAAGGAAGGTGCTGCCGTCATTGATGTCGGGATGGACCGCGATGCGGACGGCAGGCTCTGCGGCGACGTGGACTTCGATTCCGTCGAACCCAAAGTCTCCCTCATCACCCCCGTCCCCGGCGGCGTCGGCCCCATGACCATCTGCTGCCTCATGGAGAACACCATCGCCTGCTTCCTGCGGAAACAGTAGTCCCTCACTGAATATTGCACGATGTAAGTGCAAAAATATCAAAAAATTACACTTTCGGGGTGCAATTCCCATATGTGCAGAAAGGTACAAATGGTGGATGCAAATCCCGAAAGCTGCATGAGGGCGCATATCACTCTGACAACCAGCTGGTTCCGTCGTTATCTCCACGATGACTTGGCGTGGGATGGTCGGATGTCTGGACTGGCGGGATCCCGGGGTGTCGGCAAATCCACATTGTTCCTGCAGTATGCCCGCGATCATATTCAGGAAGAACGCATCCTGTATGTCTCGGCGGACAATGTCTATTTCTCTTCGCACACGCTGGTCGAACTGGCGGACGCATTCAGCAAAGGTGCCCGGCAGCTTGCCGGAGCCGAAAGAGGCTATGTCGTGAAGGATGACATGGAATATGCCGCCGGCCGCACGATTCCCCTCCGGGCCTTCGGTCTCAACTATTGAGGTGCCAGGTGTGTTTTAAGGTATGCCTCGAAGGCGGGACGGTAGGCATCGGAAACGTGGATCTGCTTCCGGCCGACGCGGAGGTCGTTGTCTTTTTCAACCATCGATATTTTCTCCAGCGACACGATGTAAGAGTAAGACCTGTGGACGCGCATGAAGCGCGCGGCTGGCAGCAGGGCCTCGACCCCTTTCATCGTGAGGTGCGTCACGAGGGGCCGGTCCAGACCCTCGACATGGAAGATGACATAGTCCTTCAAACCCTCCACGTAGAGGATATCCTGCAGCATCACCTTCCGGAGTGCCCCGTCGACTTTCAGGAACACCGCATCCGGTCCCTCGGGCCGGGCTGCCGGGGTGGCCGCAGCGGTTTTCATTTCGAACCACTGCTTCGCCTTTTCGGCCGCCTGCCAGAACTTCTGGTAGCGGATCGGCTTCAACAGGAAGTCCAGGGCGGACACCTCATAGCTTTCGAAGGCATATTGCTTGAAAGCGGTCGTGAAGATGATGCGGGTGTCCTGCGGGGCCATTTTCGACAGCTCCAGTCCGTCGAGGTCGGGCATCTGGATGTCCAGAAACACCAGTTCGGGTTTCTGATCGCGGATTGCGGCAAGGGCCAGCACCGGATCGGTGAAGGTGGCTTCCAGTGCGAGGAACGGCGTGCGCCGCACGAAATCCTCGAGCATTTTCACGGCCAGGGGCTCGTCGTCCACGATGATGCAACGCAGCGGGGTCACGGCAATAGGT
>CABTXO010000084.1 GCA_902488725.1 uncultured Bacteroidales bacterium | reverse complement strand
CCTCTCCGCCCACAAGATCGTGCTGGCGGCCGGACTCTACTTCGTTTTCCGGTATCTGGCGTTTCTGCTCAAATCACTGTATGGTTTCTACAAGATCCGGAAGATGATCCGCGGGAGTGCGGACGGGCGTGTCCGTGAAAATGAAATCAACCTGACGCTTGCGAACAACGTCATCTCCATCCTGGTCTGGGCCGTCTTCATCCTCCTGACGGTCAAGCTCTGGAACGTGCCGACGAAAGCCTTGTCCGTGATTACGGCGGGGCTGGCCGCCGGCCTGGGCTTCGCCATGAAGGACATCCTCAACAACTTCTTCTACGGAGTGCAGCTGATGTCCGGACGGCTCCGGGTGGGGGACTACATCGAATGCGACGGGGTGCGGGGCAAAGTCATCGGCATCAACTACCAGTGCACGCAGATCGATGCGGAGGGCGGAAGCGTCATGGCCATCACGAACAGCGCGCTCTTCAACAAAAATTTCAAGAACCTCACGCGCAGCCGTTCCTATGAATATCTCGCCCTGCCGGTGGGCGTGGCCTACGGTTCGGACGTGGAGAAGGTCCGCTCGGTGATCCTGAAGGCCATGGCTCCGCTCCGGCGTCCCGATGCCTCCGGGCGTCAGGTCGTCGAGCCGGGCTACGGGATCAACGTGACCTTCGGCGGATTCGGCGACAGCAGCGTGAACCTGGTGGTGAAGCAGCATGTGCTGGTGGAGGAGCGGTACGGCTACACGGCGAAGGCGAATGAACTTATCTACAACGCATTGAACGAGGCGGGCATCGAGATTCCGTTCCCGCAGCGGGAAGTGCGCATCAAGAAGGACTGACCATGATCAACCTGGCGATTTTCGTCTCGGGCGGCGGGACGAACTGCGAAAAACTCATCGAACATTTCGAAGGCTCGGACCGGTACCGGATCGCCCTGGTGCTGAGCAACAGGGCGGATGCCTTCGCTCTTGTGCGAGCGCAGCGGCACGGGGTTCCGACGGCCGTACTCAAGAAGTCCGAATTCAACGAGCCGTCGGTCCTGTTGCCGCTGCTGCGGGAGCACGGCATCGACTTCATCGTGCTGGCGGGCTTCCTGCTGGTGATTCCCGACTTCCTGATCCGGGAATATGACCGCCGCATGCTCAACCTGCATCCGGCCCTGCTGCCGAAGTTCGGCGGGATGGGAATGTACGGTCACCATGTCCACGAGGCCGTCAAGGCGGCAGGGGAGACCGAGACCGGCATGACCGTGCACTGGGTCTCGTCCGACGTGGACGGCGGGGAGATCATCGCCCAGTTCCGCACCCCCCTCGACCCCTCCGACACCCCCGACGACATCGCCGCCAAGGAACACCTCCTTGAAATGGCCCACTTCCCCCAGGTCGTCGAATCCGTTCTGCAGCAAGTATTTCCTGAAACAACATGACCATGGCTCCCATTCCCAAAATCCTGATCGTGCCGACGATCGCGGTGTGTGCGTTCGTGGCCTTCCGTGCGTTCGGCGCGCGGCGCAAAGTTGTCAGCCTCACGCTTTCCGCCCTATTCTTCGGGTGGATCGGCGACATCCTGCTCATCGGCCCCGGCGACCTGTATTTCCTGACCGGCATGGCCTCCTTCCTCATCGGTCATGTTTTCTATGTCCGGTGCTTCCTGACCCTGGCGCACACGGGGGAACCCATGCTGCGGGCAGGAGGGGGCCGTCTGCTGTTGATCCTGTACCTGGTCGTGCTGTCCGCCATCGCGGGCCTGGTGATCCGGTTCTCCCCGCAGGGCTTCCTCTTCGTGCCGGTCCTGCTGTACGGCTTCATGCTGACCACCCTCATTTTTTCGACGATCTACGCCTACGGCTGCCGGAAGATCCGTTGGCTGCTGCTATGCACCCTCGGGGCGGTCCTCTTCACCTTCTCGGATGCCCTGATCGGAGTCGGCTCCTTCACGGACATCCGGTTCGCCCTGCGCGAACCCCTCATCATGCCCACCTACATCGTCGCGCAGATCCTGCTGGTCGCCGGCATCGTCCTGACCGAGCGACGCCTCTTCCTACGCGACGCCGTCCCTGCAACCTGATGCACCATGGAAAATTATAAGGAATATGCCGCCCGCCTGGGGCGTCTGCGCCGGCTGCGCGCCGCGCTGGAAGAATACGAAAATGCCTTCTACGAGGCCTTTGAACAGGATTTCGGAAAGGGCCGCTTCGAGACCTACACGACGGAAATCGGCTACCTGCTGACCGCCATCCGGCACACCGAACGCCGTCTGTGCCGCTGGATGCGGCCCCGGAAGGTCGCCACGCCCCTGGTGCTTCTCCCGGGACGGAGCCGCATCTATCCCGAGCCCTACGGCCGGGTGCTGGTCATCGGCCCCTTCAACTATCCGCTGAATCTGACCATCGCCCCGCTGGCCGCCGCCCTCGCCGCCGGCAACACCGTGACGCTCAAGGCTTCCCGGCAGACTCCGGCGGTCTCCGCCCGGATTGCCGAGATGCTTTCGGACCTGTTCCCGCCCGAGGTGGTGGAAGTGGTGCCGCCGGACGTTTCCAATGAGGAGTTGCTGGCACGCCGCTTTGACTACATCTTCTTCACCGGCAGTCCGCGCGTCGGAAAGATCGTCATGGAAGCGGCTGCGAAGCATCTCACGCCCGTGACGCTGGAGCTGGGCGGGAAGAGCCCGGCCATCGTCGCATCCACCGCTTCCGTGCGACTGGCCTGCGAACGTATCGCGAAGGGCAAATTCCTGAACGCCGGCCAGACCTGCGTGGCACCCGACTACGTGCTGGTGCATGCCTCCGTCCACGATGCCTTCATCGCCTGTATGAAGCAGGTGATTCAGGAATTTTTCGGCGACATTTCCCGCCGCCCCGCGGACATGACGCTCATCGCGCAGCAGCGGCACTGGGAGCGGATCATGGGGCTGATCGATCCGGCAAAGGTCGTGGTCGGGGGATTCGGGGACGCTGCGACCCGCTACATCGCCCCGACCGTGCTGGACGGGGTTTCGTGGTCGGACAAGGTCATGGAAGAGGAAATCTTCGGCCCTGTGCTGCCCGTGCTGGAATATGCAGACTTGGATTCCGAGGTGATCGCCAAGGTGCGGGCGGGGGAGAAGCCGCTGTCGCTCTACATCTTCTCGAAAGACCGCCGCGAAATCCGCAAAGTGCTGCGGGAGGTGTCCTTCGGGGGCGGCTGCGTCAACGACACGGTGATGCACCTGGGCAACGAGAACCTGCCGTTCGGCGGAGTGGGGAATTCCGGCATCGGTGCCTACCACGGCCGCTACGGCTTCGACACCTTCTCCCACCTCAAATCGGTTCTGCACCGACCTGCCTGCCTGAGTTTTGACCTCCTGAAGCCCCCCTACAAGGACCGGCTCCTCCGCTTCATCCGCCGCGTGTACCGGTGATGGTTGGAAGGGCTATTCCTGTGATTCCCGGGTGTAGAAGTCGATGATGTCGCAGATGGCCTGCTGGCAGACGGGGCAGAAGGCGGGGGAGGTGTTGGTCTTCATCCGGCAGTCTTCGCAGCCCCGCCAGACGCCCTTCGACCGGTAGCCGCCGCCTTCGAACAGGCCGACGGTCACCTTCGGGCCGGTCTGCTTTCGTCCTTCCCAATCCAGGTCGGACAGGCCGAGGGTATAGACCCGGCCGACCATATTCTTCCATTTGGAGGCGAAGTCCTTCTGCGAGGTGATGTTCCGTTCCCAGGGTTCCGTGTCCGCCACATACATCGGGTCGTACTGGTCGTCGTAGTAATATTCATCGGCCAGGCCTGCGAAACTGTGGCCGAATTCGTGGACGACCACCGGCTTGAAGCCCGCATGGTGGGCCGTGGTGAGGGTGTAGGAATTGAAGATGCCCCCGCCGCCGTAGGTGTCTGTGTTGGCCAGGATGATGATGTGCTCGTAGGGGATGCCGGCCAGGGCGTCGTGCAGTCCGAAGAGGTGCAGGGTGGTGAGGTAGCGGGCGGAGTAGAAGGTGTCGAAGCGGGAGTCAAGCGCCGTGTTCTTCCAGACGCCCTCGCGCGGAACGCTGACGCCGCTGTCCTCGGAGGGCAGTTCCACCGCGACGAAGTTGAAGCGGTCTTTCAGGGTGCTGAAGGGTGCGTGGCCCCACAGGCTTTCTACGGTCGCACGGGCGTCTTCCAGGAAGCGGTCCATCTCGGCTTCCGTGTAGCCTTCCGCCACGATGGCGACGTCGATTTTGTGTGCGGAATCCACTTCAGGAGCATCCAGCGGGTCGCCGCCCTTCCAGAGCCAGACGTGCGGGGCTGCCGCCTGCCGGAGCGGCCGGATCAGGATGTCCTCCGGCAGGACCGTCTGGGCATATTCCCGGACGACGGTGCCGTGGACGTCGAAGAGCCGGATGGAAAGTTCGGCCTTGACGCGGGGCATCGGGACGAGGAACACATTCTCGAAGGACTTGCGGGTGCGGGTGGCTTCCTCCGTGGCCTGCCATTCCTGGAACAAGGTGGAGAAAGCATTGGCGTACAATATGTTGCCGAGGGTGTCGCGCAGCAGGATCTGGCCGTTGCCGCGCAGCGGAGGGCGGTCCAGGTTCACCCGCCGGCCGGCCCAGCCGTCAAGCGAGCAGAGTTCGGCGACGGCGATTTCCTGCTCCTTGGCCGTCCCGCTGAAGATGCAGTCCACCCGGAGGGTCTTGTCGAAATTCAGTTGTTCGGAAAAATTTCCAGCCGGGCCTGAAGCCGTGCGTTCCGGTCGGGTTCGTGCGTTTGCTGTCGTGGGGCCGAGGCAGACCAGCAGGGCTGCCAGCAGGGGCAGAAAAGTCTTTTTCATGACATCTGTGGTTTTGTGTTCTGCAAATGTAAAAAAAAAGTGCTATTTTTGCAGTGCCTTTGGAAAAAAGGCGCATGAACCGGAGGATTGTCCGAGTGGTTTATGGTGCTGGTCTCGAAAACCGGTTGGCTCCTTGAAGGGCCTCACAGGTTCGAATCCTGTATCCTCCGCAAAAAAAATCATGCAATTCACTGAATGATAGTGAAATGCATAAAAAACACTCCGTAAGGCGGGACAGATTCGTGACCGTTCAACTTACCCTGAAATGATCCCGCATTTTTTGTACCTTGGAAAATGTTTGACAGCGCCTGACACAGGCAGAATTTTTTTGAATATGAAAACAAGCAGAATGATGACGGTCATCGCGATCCTGGTGATGGCTACATTTACGGCGCATGCGCAAGGAAAGAAGGAGAACAAAGTCAAGAAGGCGCAGGAAGAGATTGAGCGTCTTCAGAAGCAGGTCGAAACTGCGCAAGAACAGGCCGACAACGCTGCCGTGCGTCTCGAAGATGCGCAGAGCCGGGTCAACGCCGCGCAGGCTGCCCATGACCGCCAGTCCCGTGAGAGCGACGAGGCGATCAGTGCTGCCAAGCGGAGGGAAAATCAGGCCAGGCGGCACATGAACCGCGCGAACGACGACGTCAAGGATCGGAAGGCATCCGTAGACGCGAAGTCCAAGGAATTGAAGCTCATGAAGCAGCGATTCGCCTTGGAGAAAAAATCCATGAAATTGAACGGCAAACTCTCCAGCGGCGACAAGCGGGAACTGTCCGCCCTGAAGGATGCCATCAAGCAGCAGAAGCGGATACTCAAGGCGGAAAAGAAACGACTCTCCTCCGCGAAGAAGCGGGCTTCGGAAAGCAAGTCCGAGATGAAAGCCGCCCAGTCCGTGATCAAAGGCCATAAGAAAGCGGTCTCCGCGACGAAGAAGACGCTGAAATCGGAGAAGAAGAATCTGAAAAACGCCCGGAAGGCAATGAAGAAACGATAGCGGTCCGAACCTTCCTACACAAAACGAATTGCTGCCGGCATCACAAAAGGATCCGGGCAAGCCCCGTGTCACCGACACAAAAATGGCCGGAACCATCAGAAAGGATCCGGCTATTTTGTGTTTGAGGGATTTGTGGAGCATAGGAGGATCGAACTCCTGACCTCAAGATTGCGAACCTTGCGCTCTACCAGCTGAGCTAATACCCCGATTCGGGTGCAAAGATAGCAATATTTTATAAATTTGCACCATGTTTTTGAACAAGATCATTCTGGAAGACGAATTTCACTTCGAAGCCGGCGGTTCGCTCGCCGGACTCCAAATCGTCTACCATACGTCCATGCAGGCGTTCGACGGTTCGCGCAAGGTCGTGTGGATTTGCCACGCCCTCACGGCAAATTCCGATGTGCCCGACTGGTGGCCGCAGTTGGTCGGCCCCGGGAAACTCATCGACACCGACCGTTTTTTTGTCGTCTGCGTGAACATGCTGGGGTCGCCCTACGGCACGACCGGGCCTTCATCTGTCAATCCTGCAACCGGCCGCCCCTTTTTCTTCAGTTTTCCCGGGGTCACGGTCCGCGACATGGTGCGGACTTTCATCGAAGTCCGCAAAGCCCTCGACATCCTGCACATCGACCTGCTGGTCGGAAGTTCCATCGGCGGCTTCACCGCGGCGGAATGGGCGGTCATGGAGCCCGAGGTGTTCCGGCACGTCGTCCTGATGGCCACCGACGTGCGGGTCTCTCCCTGGCTCTCCGCGCAGGCGGAGGCGCAGCGCATGGCTCTGGAGGCGGACGCGAGTTTCCGCAGGGCGGAGAATCTGGACGGCGGCAAGGAAGGGCTCAAGTGTGCCCGCGCCCAGGCACTGATTTCGTACCGCAGTTACGAAGGGTACTGTCTGACCCAGTCGGAAGCGGACCCGGACACCCTGTTTGCCGGCCGGGCGGCCTCCTACGAGCGCCATCAGGGAGACAAGCTGGCGAAACGCTTTGATGCCTATTCCTACTGGTACATCTGCAATGCCCTGGACAGCCACAACGTGGGGCGGGGCCGCGGGGGCGTGGCGGCTGCGGTGGGG
>CABTXO010000083.1 GCA_902488725.1 uncultured Bacteroidales bacterium | reverse complement strand
ATCGCCCGGTAGCCGTCGTAGTTGATCCATTGCGCCCGCTGCGTGAACTCCTTGAGATCTTGCGCCGGACCGAAGGCCTTGTCGAGCAGGGCATTGAAGGTCTCTCCGCGCTGCGCGTTCTCCAGGGTGAAGTCGTGCATGCCCCAGAGACTGTTCTGCGGCCATCGGTGTTCCGGCCGCAGCATACGCACCATGCTCTCGTAGACCATCATGTTCGGCATGCCCCGCTCGCTGTGGATGCGGTCCTTCCCGCGTTCCAGGGAGAAATATTCCCGAGGTGCGATCGCACGGTAGGGCCCGCCGCCGCTGACCATTCCGGACGCGGAGTTGGGAATATAGAACGATCCCGGTTGGAGACGTTCCATCAGGGCGACCAGTCCCTTGTCGATGGCGGCAGGGGGATCGCCCTCGTTCCGGCCCACGTACAACGCGATGCAGGGATGGTTCCGGATCTTGCGCACATAATCCTCCGCATTGGCCAGGAACATGGCCGCATCGTCGGGATCGGGCCCGTCCAACGGATTGGCGAGCCAGAAGTCCTGCCAGACCATGACGCCGTACTTGTCGCAGGCTTCGTACAGTTCCTCGTCCCCGGTCTGCCCGACCCAGTTGCGGAGCATCGTGAAGTGCATGTCCGCATGATAGGCGACCACGGCGTCGTATTCCCGCGCGCGGTAGTTGAGATCGATTTCCGGACAGCCCCAGTTGCCGCCGTTGGCAACGAGCCTGCGGCCGTTGATGTAGATGTCCAGGATGCCGCCGTCCGTCGTGTAGGACAGCTCCCGGATGCCCGCCTTGCAGTCCTTGGTGTCGGAGAGCGTCCCGGCCACCGTAGCCGTCGCATGGACATCGTACAGGTACGGATCACCGTAGCCGACGGGCCACCAGAGCTGCGGCCGGTCCAGCCGGACCGTGCCGAGATCGAGATCCCGGGTTTCACCGGCCGCCAGCACGGCCTGTCCGTCGAGGGACTTGCCGCCGATTTCAATCCGGAGGCGCACCGGCTTTTCCCCGTCGGCATGGTTCGTCACCGTGACGACCGGATGCAGGTCGGCATATTCCGTGGATGGAAGCGGAAGATCGGACGGGATGTAGACATCGTCGATCGACACGCCCCCCGGGTAGGAAGCCAGGTAGACATCGTTCCAGATGCCGATGCTCCGGCCGCGCACCGTCGGGATCCAGTCCCAGCCGATGTTGCAGTGCATCGTGGGGTTGTCCGCCCCGAGCACGCCGCCGTTCAGGTCGGCCGACTGGCGGTTCTGTTCCTTGACGATACCCGGATTGTCGTTCCGCAGGATCTTGACGGCCAGCGCGTTGATCCCGGGCTTTGCGAGAGCGGTGACATCCAGATGCGCCCGGGTGAAAGCACCGTCGATATGCCCGGCGAAGGTCCCGTTGAAGAACACGTCGGCTTTCCAATTGATTCCGTCGAAGTTGAGGGTCAGCGCCGTTCCCTCGTAGCCGGAAGGCAGTTCGAAGGTGTCCCGGTACCAGAAATCCGAATAGAAATAGGATTCCGAGATCTGCAGCTGTTCGTCGTCATAGCGGATGTCCGGAATCGCACCGGCATTCCGGTAGGAGCCGGCCACGGTACCGGGCACCGTAGCGACCAGCCAGCCGTCCGCAGGAAAATCCGGGCGGGAGATCCGCTCTCCGCCCGCTTCGACCTGCGGCGCCCGTTCCAGCCGCCAGTTCCCGCCGCTGAGGTACAGCCGGTTGCCCTGTGCAGCCGCCTGCGGTTTCGGCACGGGGACCAGACCGCCCTTTCCCCAGACCGCCAGTTCGCTGAGCAGGATGTGGCCCGCGTCATCGGCCTTCAGCCCGGACAGGCGGACGAAGCGCCCGGAGCCTTTGACGGACAGTTCCGCATGCAGGTCCGCACCTGCGGGAAGATCCGCCACCTTCTTCCAGTCGTTTCCGTCGTCGGAGGCCTCGATCCGGCCGGCAACCGGCCGGCGGATCCAGTCCAGCACGACCTTGTCGAAATCCGCCCGGGCGCCGAAGTCGACCGTCAGCCATTCATCCTCCCCGCCGGCACTCATCCAGGCACTTCGGAAAGCATGCGAAGGCAGCACGCTGCACTCCTTTCCTCCCTGCAGGATGTCCAGCTCCGCAAACTGCCAGCGCTGTACACATTCCGCCTCCAGCCGGAAGCGGATTCCTTCGCAGACCAGTTCCTCCGGGAAGGAGAACGGGAAGCGGAACGTCCGGCGCGTTCGGGGGTCAGGCTGGGTGCCGGGCAGTCCGAAGCCTTTCGACTCTCCGACGGCCTTCCACGTTTTTCCGTCGCCGGAAGCCTCCAGCACGATACGGTACCCCGGTCGGATCCCGGGGGCAGCGTCCAGCGTGCCGCTCAGGACAAGTCCTTCGCAGCGGACGGCATCCTGCCGGAACGTCAGCTGGAGGAAGGCGTCTTTGCCTCCCGCCGTCTCGAAAGCGGTGATCGCGTTGTCGTCGAAGAGCCGTTCCCGGATCCGCCGTGACACAGGCCCCTCGTTGGTCAGGACATCCAGGGTGTAGGGTTCCCGCGTGGACACGATCCCGTCCGTGGCCAGCTGACCGGTCAGGTTGTAGTCGTAGGAGGAAGAATGGCGGACGGCCCTGCGGTAGGCCAGGTTCCGGTAGGTGTCGCGGTCTGCACGCATTTCGGGACCGGCGTAGGCATCCGGTTCGCCGGGATATTCACCGATGCCGCGGGAGTAGGAGCCTTCCGGGCGCACATCCGCGCAGGAGAGGCAGAGGGAAGCGGCCAGCGCGACGGCAATCAGATGGAATGTTCGCATCACAAGGGGTTGAAGGTTGGAAAGAAGTACAGGTGCGTCGGGAGGAGGGTCAGCGCATCGTCACCCGGATCACGTAGTCGGAAGGGTCAAGTTCCGACGGCAGGGAAATGAAGAGCTTGTCTTTCACCCGCTTGTAGGGAAGCTGCGTGTTGTCCTTCAGCGCAGTCACGGTGCGGAGACGGCCCTTTCCGGCAAGCGGAATCTCGAAGATTGCGCCAGGGGACTTGAAGAGGTGCAGGTAGAACGTCTTCTTGTCGCGCGTCGGAGCGGTCGAGACGCCCCAGTCGGCGGAAGCTACCGGACCGGGCCCGCAACCCCGGATGGAGGCGCCGTTGGTGTCCATCCAGGCTCCGATACCGCGCAGCCGGTCCAGTGCCAGGGCAGGAAGTTCCCCGTTCGGCTGGGGACCGATGTTCAGCAGCAGGTTCGAATTCATGGACACGCAGGTCGCCAGCAGCTGCACCAGCTGCGGCACGGTCTTGTAATTCTGGTCGGCGACTTTGTAGCCCCACATGCCGTTCAGTGTCTGGCACATCTCAAGGGGCAATTCGTCGCTCACCTTCTGATCCGGGGCGAAACCCGTCGTGTTGCCGCCCGGCAGGTCCTTCTCGAAGGCCTGGAAATCTTCGCCCGGTATCACGGCGATGTGGTGGTTGTTGCAGATCAGGCAGGCGGGATCCAGCCCGTGGATGTACCGGTAGAGCTCGGGCATCCGCCAGTCGAAGGGGACGGTGTCCTGATTGTGATCCCAATAGCCGTCGAACCAGATGGCCCGGGGATGGTATTGGTTGATCAGTTCCGCAAGCTGCTGCTGCATGAAGGCGAAGTAGGCGGAATAGTCCTGCCGGTCGCCCTTGCGGCCCGTGTCATGTCCGGTCCTGCCGAGCGGATAGTCTTCCCGGATCCAGTCCAGCAGGGAATAGTACAGATGGAAGGCGACGCCCTGTTCGCGGCAGGCCTGCGACAGTTCGCCGGTCACATCCCGCTTGAAGGGGGTCGCATCCACGATGTCGTAGCCGGATGTCTTGGTGTCGAACATCGAGAAGCCGTCGTGGTGGCGGGAGGTGAGGCAGACGTAGCCGGCACCTGCCTCCTTGAAGGCTTTCACCCATTCCGCGGCGTTGAACAGATGGGGGTAGAACGCCGAGGCGGCTTTGGCATATTCATCCTTGTTCAGTTTGCCGGTGTTGAGGTACCACTCCCCTTGTGCGAAAGTGCTGTAGATGCCCCAGTGCAGGAATATGCCGAACCGTTCGTTCTTGAATTCCTGGCGGGCGGCCACGTTCTCCGGGGTGGGTGTGTAGGATTGGGAATGGGCTGCCGTGCATGCGAGCAAAGACAGCGAAAGTGCCAGAGACCTGAAAATTGACATGGTTGAAACGAATGTGGGTGATGAAATCAAATCGTCGGGCCCCGCGATGCGGAACCTGACGATAAAGATAGGAAAAAATCCTTAAATGGAGAAGGCGTCGAAGCCGCCGTCGACCACGTTGATCGTGCCGGTCACGGCCTTGGAGGCGTCGGAAGCCAGCCAGTGCAGGGTTCCGAGGAGTTCCTCCGGCTCCAGGAAGCGGCCGAACGGAGTGTGTCCCAGAATTTTGTGGGAACGGTCGGTCAGGCTGCCGTCCGGATTGGTGAGCAGACTCCGGTTCTGATTCGTGAGGAGGAATCCCGGCGCAATCGCGTTGACGCGGAATCCTTCCCCGAACTTGACGGCAAGCTCGCCGGCCAGGTATTTGGTCCAGTTTGCGACCGCAGCCTTCGCGACGCCGTAGCCGGCTACGCGGGTCAGCGGACGAAGCGAGGTCTCGCTGCAGAAGTTGATGATGGAGCCCTTCTTCTTCCGGATCATCGCCCTGGCGAAGACCATGGTCGGAAGCACCGTTCCGAACAGATTGAGATCCACCACCTTGCGGACTGCTTCCACATCCAGGTCGAAGATCGTCTTGTCGGGCGGGACGGTGGCGGCGGGCATGTTGCCGCCGGCTGCGTTCAGCAGCACGTCGATGCCGCCGTACTTGGCCACGATGTCGTCGCAGTTCTTTTCCAGCACGGCCTTGTCCAGGACATCGGTCGCGAGGAAGCAGGCTTCACCGCCTGCCGCCTTGATCTCGGCGACGATGGCTTCGCCTCTTTCCGTCGCGCGGTCGAGGTCCATCAGGACCATTTTCGCGCCCTGTGCGGCAAAATACTTCGCGATGGTCGCCCCCAGCACGCCGCAGGCTCCGGTCAGCACGACGACCTGGCCGTTGATGTCAAAAAAATTCCTCATGATTGATACTGTTTTGATTCGACGGTTCTGTTATGCAATGTAGGTTCCGGACACCGTGTCCCCGCCGCGGCCGGTCCAGTTGGTGTGGAAGAATTCTCCGCGCGGACGGTCCGTCCGTTCGTAGGTGTGTGCGCCGAAGTAGTCGCGCTGAGCCTGCAGCAGGTTCGCCGGCAGGCGCTCGGTGCGGTAGCCGTCGTAGTACTCGAGGGCGGCGGCCAGGGACGGGACGGAGATGCCGTTCGCGATCGCGAGTGCGACCACGTTGCGCCAGCCCTGCTGGGCTGCGGCGAGCTTTTCGGTGAAGAAGGGCGCGAGCAGGATGTTCGCAAGCCCGGGATCCTTGTCGAAGGCTTCCTTGATCTTGCCGAGGAAGACGCTGCGGATGATGCAGCCGCCCCTCCACAGCAGGGCGATCCCGCCGTAGTTGAGGTTCCAGCCATATTCCTTGGCGGCGGAATGCATCAGGGCGAATCCCTGTGCGTAGGAGACCACCTTGGCGGCGAAGAGCGCCTTGTGCAGATCCTCCAGGAAGGCCTTCCTGTCACCGGTGAATTCCGCGGCACGCGGTCCGGCGAGGATCTTGGATGCGGCGACCCGTTCTTCCTTCCGGGCGGACAGGCAGCGCGCGAAGACCGCCTCGCTGATGAGCGTGAGGGGAATGCCCTGGTCCAGGGCGGCGATGGCCGTCCATTTCCCGGTTCCCTTCTGTCCGGCCGTGTCCAGGATGTAGTCCAGCACATACTTGCCCTCCTCGTCCTGCTTGCCCAGGATGTCGCGGGTGATTTCGATCAGATAGCTCTCCAGGTCGCCCTTGTTCCATTCGGCGAAGACCTCGTGCATCTCCCGGTTGGACATGCCGAGCAGGTCCTTCATGATCTGGTAGCACTCGCAGATGAGCTGGATGTCGCCATATTCAATGCCGTTGTGGACCATCTTGACGAAGTGTCCGGCACCGCCTTCTCCCACCCAGTCGCAGCACGGCGTGCCGTCGGCGACCTTCGCGCTGATGCTCTGGAAGATGGGTTTCACGGAGGGCCAGGCCGCCGGGGAGCCGCCGGGCATCATGGAAGGGCCCTTCAGGGCGCCTTCCTCGCCGCCGGAAACGCCGGTGCCGATGTACAGGAGCCCCTTGCTCTCCACATACGCAGTCCTGCGGGCCGTGTCCGGGAAATGGGTGTTCCCGCCGTCGATGATGATGTCCCCCTTGTCGAGGAGCGGGATGAGCCGGTCGATGAAATCATCGACGGGCTTGCCGGCCTTGACCATCAGGAAGACCTTGCGGGGGCTTTTGAGGGAGCTCACCAGCTCTTCCAGGCTGTGGGCGCCGTAGATGTTCTTGCCTTTGCCGCGGTTCTCCAAGAAGTGGTCCACCTTGGAGACGGTGCGGTTGTACACGCTGACATGGAAGCCTTTGCTTTCCATGTTGAGGATCAGGTTCTCGCCCATGACGGCGAGACCGATCAATCCGATGTCAGATACAGGTTGCATATTTTCTGATTGAATAACATGATTAATCTTTGAAACGGTCCGGAAAAGCCCAGAGACCGAGGGCGGGATTGGAAATGTAGTAGATTTCCTCCCCGTCCGGAAGGATGTTCCAGCCGTCCTTGAGGGTGTCGAGGGGATAGCGGCGGAGCATCTCGTCCAGGTCGCCCCAGGCGAAACCGACGCTCTCGATTTCTTCGCGGCTCATCTCCGGTCCGGGACAGTAGGTGATGGTGAACCGGCCTTCCGATGATCCGTGGATCAAGTGGGACGGGGCGCCGAGGTTGTCCTGGAGATCCTGGTTGTTCCGGGTCGCCTCCAGGATGTGCGGCGTGCCCTTGTAGCCGTATTTCCGGATGAGCACGTTCACGATCTTGTCTTCGCATAGTAACAGCGCTGGTTCTGCTCTGTGTT